>CALGMT010000023.1 GCA_937958885.1 uncultured bacterium
GGGGCTCTCCAATTTGCTCGCCCAAGTTCCCGCCGTGGCCTCGGGTGTGGAGCGCACCTCGTGGCAGGTGGATGTGAATCTGAACAACAACGCGCAGTACTGGTGGCGGTGCCGCGCGTCGGACGGCTCCAACACCGGCCCGTGGATGGCGACGGCGACGTTCTACATCAACGAGACGAACACGCCGCCGGCCACGGTGCTGATTGCCGGCCCGCCGAAAGGCGCGACGCTGCGGACGGCGTCGGGGATCCTCTCATGGTATCCGAGCACGGATGCGGATGCCGGCGATGTGGTGGACACCTACCACATTCAAATTGACGACGACGCGGACTTTGCGTCCCCGTTGGTGGACACGCAGTTTGCCGGGCCGAATCCCGCGCCGACGGGCGAGTATGTCACGATCTCGCGGCCGCTCTACACGCTCAGCGGCTATGACGCGTTGGGGATGATCAGCAACTACTACTGGCGGATTCGCGCGCGCGACTCGCGGTTTTCGTGGTCCGCGTGGACTGCCGGCGGGCACTGGTTCATCTACGGCGTGCCGCCGCCGAATGCCGCGAGCATGGTCCGCAACGCGAACGGCACGATCACGTTCTCTTGGGATGTCGGAACGGAAAATTGGTACATCCAGTGGACGCCCTCGCTCACCGGCGGCTGGCAGACCGTCGCCGGCCCGCTCGGCGTGAACAACTGGACCTTCACTCCGAACCCGGCACAGACCTCCGGCTTTTACCGGATCATGGGAGAGTGACCCATTCGAAACGCATCTGCTCGCCATTTGAGAAAAGAGTGTGACGTGTCAGAGGGAAGATCGCGTCATGAAAAAGAGCATAGGTATGCTGCTTCTGTTCGCATCGACGTTGGCATGCGGCGACGTTCCAAGCCTGATTCATTATCAAGGACGTCTCCTGCTCGGCACCAATCTGGTCAGCGGTGCCGTCGGGCTGTCGCTTCGGCTCTACAGCGCGCCGTCAGGCGGCACATTGCTCTATGAAGATTCCAACACGGTGACCGTGGTCGATGGTCTTTACGCCACGTGGATCGGCGACAACACGGTGGCGGGCTCGCTCGGCGACGCGCTGACGAACGCGCAGGTGTGGCTGGAGGTGGGGGTCAACGGAACGCCGCTCTCGCCGCGCGAGCGCGTCGCGGCGGTGGCCTATGCGCTGATCGCAGACGGCGTCCGAACCGGCGGCATTACATCCGCGATGATTGCGGCCGGCGCGGTGCAACCGGTGCACCTCGCGACGGGAACCTTTGTGCGGGTGTCCGGCGATGTGATGAGTGGTGCGCTCACCAACCAAGAGCATATCGCGGCGCCGCGGTTTGTGAACGTGATGAACAATGCAGCGGGCTACCGATCGGTTGCCCTTGGCGGCGAACTGAACACGATTGGGCCATCCGCAAACTACGCCGCGATCGGCGGCGGCAGAGGGAATCAGGCCCTCGGCTTCGGTTCGGTCGTTGCCGGCGGATTCAGCAATATTGCCAGCGGGATATCATCGTTCGTGGGCGGCGGCGGCAACAACGGTTTTTGGACATATTTACCAAACATGGCCACAGGAGCATCCTCGGTCGTGGCCGGCGGTCTCGGGAATACCGCTGGCGGATGGGCATCAACAGTGCCGGGCGGTTGCCTCAATGAGGCAATGGGTCTCTCGTCTTTGGCTGCGGGATACCGCGGTAAGGCGTTGCATGAAGGCGCGTTCGTTTGGGCAGATTATCGGGGCTCAGATTTTGCATCCACCCGTTCCAACCAATTTTGCGTGCGCGCCGGCGGAGGTGTTTGGATAGACACCGGATGGAACAGCCCTGGGATCCTGCTCAATGCCGCCGACCGCGCGCTGATCACGCGCGGCTTCGATCCCTTTACCAGCGGGGTCCACCAAACCGCCGGGCGATGGGGCCTCTTCATGGAACCCAGCGCGCTCGTTCTCGGCATGCCGGCGCTGGGCGGCAAAACGATCAACATGGTCAAATACAACCCCGACAGCACCTACACCACGCTGATGACCCTCGATCAAAGCGGCAACATGACCATCGCCGGCACGTATTCGCCACCCAGCGACCGAAACCTCAAGCAAGACTTTGAAAACGTGAACGGCGCGGAAGTTCTGGCCAAAATCGCCGAATTGCCGATTCAGACCTGGCGATACGCGCATGAAGAAAACGGGCCCCGCCACATCGGCCCCACCGCGCAGGACTTTCACGCCGCCTTCGGGCTCGGCGCCGACGACCGACACATCGCCACGGTGGACGCCGATGGCGTGGCGCTGGCAGCGATTCAGGAACTGGCGCGCCAGAACGCCGCTCTACGAGCTGAAGTCGAGGCCCTCAAGCGGCAAGTCGGAAGCCCTGGCGAATCAAGACCTTGATGCCTTGCGCTAATCGACGACAAAGGCGAGTGTCGCGCGGTAGCCTTCATCGCGGAGGGTCCATTCCAGCGTGGCGCGCCAGAGGCCTGGCGCCAAATCGTGCGTCGAATAGCGGATGGGTGATCCTGGAAGAGGTTCGATTGATTCGTTCCGGTCCATCTTCGCATCGGAAGGGCGATACAGCGCAAGCTGGATATCGGACGCGCCCTCCGGCAATTCAATCATCAGCGCGCGCTCGGCCGACAAATGGCGCAGTGCATTCATGCCCGCCGCGCGCGCGGTGCGTTCCATCACCCCGGTGTGCAGGACGTCCTGCTCATAATAGTCGCGGACGACGAGATCCTGCCGATGGCGCAGCGACCAGACGACGAAACTCGTCATCGCGACGGCGAACAGGGCGATGAAGATGCCGATGCCCCACGGCCACGGATTGATGCGAGCGCTCATGTCGTCTGGGGTCCGATGAGATTGACCTTCAATGTGCGGATGCGTTGCCCATCCTGATACACACCGACCGCTATCGGGAGATTGCCGTGCTTGAACAGCATGCGTGGCGCGGCGAGGACCACAGCCGTTTGGGTGATCCCGTCGCGCGCGGCGCGGATTTCGGGTTCGGAGGTGCGGATATGCGCGCCGTCCGGCCACTCGATGCTCAGCGCAAGCGGGATGTCCCGCATGGTTTTGTTTGCAATCTTCACCATATAGATATTGCCGATTTCATTGTCGGGTAATTCCGTGAACAGCGCGCCAGGCGCGCGGAGCAGTTGGGTCTCCACATTGCTGCGCGTCGCCAGAATAACCACCAACACGCCGCTTAGAAGGAGCAGGATTGTCGAATAAATCACCATCCGCGCCGTGACGCGAAATCGCAGGCCTTCGCTGATATTGCGCTGGGATGCGTAGCGTATCAGGCCGCGCGGAAATGAAAGGCGGTCCATGACGCCGTCGCACGCGTCGATGCACGCGGTGCAATTGACGCATTCCATCTGCGTGCCGTTCCGGATGTCGATGCCTGTGGGGCAGACCTCGACGCAGAGCCGACAGTTGATGCAGTCGCCGATGCCGGCCGCCTTGCGCGCTTCATAAGGTTGATCTTTGCGGAATCGCTGTTGCGGCTCCCCGCGCCGATGGTCGTAGGCAACGACGATCGAATCATTGTCGAGGAGGACGGACTGGAATCGTCCATACGGGCAGATAAACGTGCACGCCTGTTCGCGAAAGCGCGCAAAAATGCCATAAAACAGCAGGGAAAAGCCGATCATCGCGGCGAGGCCCTGCAGATGCCGCATCGGGTTGTCGGTGACCAGCGCCCACCATGCGTCGATGCCGATAATGTAGGTGAGCAGCCAATTTCCGATCAGAAAAGAAAGACCGAAGAAGATCGCGTGTTTCGCGCCCTTTTTGATCCATTTCGCGCGCGTCCAAGGCGCTGCATCCAGCGCGCGCTGTTCGTGCGCATCGCCTTCCAACCCGTATTCGATTTTGCGGAAGACCATCTCCATAAAAATGGTTTGAGGGCAGAGCCATCCGCACCACACGCGGCCGAAAACCGCGGTGAACAGCACGATCATCACAAAAATTGTGAGCAGCAGCAGCGCGAAGATATAGAGGTCTTGCGGCCAGAACACCTGCCCGAACAACGCGAATTTTCGCGCGGGAATGTTCATCATCAGCAACGGCGCGCCGTTGATTTTGATGAACGGCCCGACGGCGAGAATCGCGAGCAGGATCCACGCGACCCACGAGCGCCAGCGGTAGAATCGGCCCTGCGGCTGGCGCGGATAGATCCAGATGCGGTCCCCCGTCTTCCGATCGGCCGTCGGAATGGCGTCGCGAAAATCAGAGGCGAGCGGTGAAGCGTCTTTGTTCATGAGCGGTGAGCGAATCGAGACTCCGACACGATGAGCGCGGCTTGGAATGACCCTTCCGCCCCGCCGACTTGTCAGCCATCTGCCTTGACGCCTTCCGGCGCCTTTGCCTGCGCGGGAGTCGTGCCGCGGAGGCTGTCGACAAAGCTGGCGACGGCGTGAATATCGGCGGGCCGCATTTGCGACTTCCACGAAATCATGCCCTTGGCGGGGACGCCCTCCCGGATGACGTGCATCTTGTCGGCAAAGGTCGGTCCGTGGATGAAGTAATCGTCGGTGAGATTGGGGCCGATCAAGCCGCCGCCGTCGGGGGCGTGGCAGACGGCGCAATTCGACATGTAGAGCGCCCGCCCGCGCGCGAGTACTTGAGGATCGGTGGACGGCGTGTCGAATTGAGGCGCCGCGGCGACGGCTGACGGGCCGGTGTCGCCGCGCGCGCGCGCCATTTCGCGCTCGTACTGCGCGGCCTGCGAATCGCCGATTTTGAGGACATCGAAGTAAAGCAAGTAAAACACCGAAAAGACAATTGTGATATTGAAAAGCCAAACCCACCAGCGCGGCAGGCGGTTATCGAGTTCCTGAATGCCGTCCACCTCGTGGCCGGCCATCGGGTTTTCGTCGTTACTCATGGCGGTCGTCTCCTTCGGAAGGTTCTCCGGACTCCAGCGGCAAACGGCTCGCGTGGTCCACGTGCGCGCGGCTCATCGTGAAGGCCCAGACGGCAAAGCCGATGAAGACCGCCGCGAACAGCACGAGCGCGATGATCGGGAAAACGGCAATGCCGCCGATGTGTTCGAGGATGCCGCGGATCACGGCGCGCCTCCCGCGGCGAGGTCGGTGCGGACGTCGACGCCGAGCCGCTGCAAATAGGCGATGAGCGCGATGATCTCGCGGTCCGGTTCGACGGGCACGCCGTTCTGTTTCAGGTCGTCGGAAATTTCACGGGCCTGCTGCTTGAGATCGGCCATCGCCCGATTTTCATAGCCCGGCGGGTAGGGGACGCCGAGGCGGCGCATGAGCTTGATCTTCGCGGCAGTGGTTCGCGTGTCGAGTTTATCCTTCAGCAACCACGGATAGGGCGGCATCACGGAGTTCTCCGACGTCGAGCGCGGATCCTGCATGTGGCGCGCGTGCCACGCGTTGGGATATTTGCGGCCGACGCGGTGCAGGTCGGGTCCGGTGCGCTTCGATCCCCAAAGAAACGGATGGTCGTACACGAATTCGCCCGCCTTCGAATACTCGCCGTAGCGTTCCGTTTCCGAGCGGAACGGGCGGACGAGCTGCGAGTGGCAGCTTACGCAACCCTCGCGGATGTAGATGTCGCGGCCATGCAGTTCGAGCGGCGTGTAGGGGCGTACCGCCGCGATGGTCGGGACATTGGTGCGGATCAGAAACGTCGGCACGGCCTCGACGATCCCGCCGATGAGGATCGCGATCAGCGCGAGCACGGTGAACCAAAACGGTTTCCGCTCCAGCCATCGATGGCGATAGGGGTGCTCGTCGTGGGCCTTCACCAGCGGCGGCATCGGAGCGACCCGCGCCTCCACGTCAGCCGCGAACGCGCCCTGCTTCGCGGTGCGATACAGATTGTAGGCCATCAACAGCGCGCCGACGAGATAGAGGCTGCCGCCGATCGCACGCAGGACGTACATCGGAATGAGCTGCAGAAGCGTTTCCAAAAAGTTCGGATATTGCAGGAAGCCGTCGGGCGTAAATTGCTTCCACATCAGGCCCTGCGTGACGCCGGTCCAGTAGATCGGGACGACGTAAAACATCATGCCGAGCAGGCCGATCCAGAAGTGCCAGGTCGCCAGCTTCACCGACCAAAGCCTCGTGTTGTACATGTTCGGAAACAGCCAGTAGAGCATGCCGAACGTGAGAAATCCGTTCCATCCGAGCGCGCCGGTGTGCACATGCGCGATGGTCCAGTCGGTGAAATGCGAGAGCGCGTTGACGCTCTTGATCGAAAGGGTGGGCCCTTCCAGCGTCGCCATGCCGTAGGCCGTGACGGCGACAACCATGAATTTTAATACAGGATCCTGCCGCACCTTGTCCCATGCGCCGCGCAGCGTCAGCAGACCGTTGAGCATCCCGCCCCACGACGGCGCGATCAGCATCAGCGAGAACACCATGCCGAGCGATTGCGCCCAATCCGGCAGCGCCGAGTAGAGCAGGTGATGCGGCCCGGCCCAGATGTAGATAAAAATCAGCGCCCAGAAATGGATGATCGAGAGGCGGTAGGAGAACACCGGGCGGCCCGACGCCTTCGGGATGAAGTAGTACATGAGGCCGAGGTAGGGCGTCGTCAGGAAGAACGCGACCGCGTTGTGGCCGTACCACCATTGCACGAGCGCGTCTTGCACGCCCGCATAGATCGAGTAGCTCTTCAGCCAGCTCAGCGGAAGCTCGAACGAATTGACGATGTGCAGGACCGCGACGGTGACCACGGTGGAGATGTAGAACCAGATCGCGACGTACATGTGCCGCTCGCGCCGCCGGGCGATCGTCCCGAACAAATTGATCGCGAAGACGACCCAGACCAGCGTGATCGCGATGTCGATCGGCCACTCGAGCTCCGCATATTCCTTGCTCGTGGTGAAGCCGAGCGGCAGCGTGACGGCCGCTGCGACGATGATGAGCTGCCAGCCCCAAAAGTGGATCCAGCTCAACGCGTCGCTGAACATCCGCGCCTTGCAGAGGCGCTGCAGCGAGTAATACACGCCCGCGAAGATTCCATTGCCCACGAACGCAAAGATCACCGCGTTCGTATGCAGCGGGCGCAGGCGGCCGAATGTCGTCCACGGCAGGCCGAGATTCGCCGCCGGGATGAAGATCTGCAGCGCGATAATCAGACCGACCAGCATGCCCACCACGCCCCATAAAACGGTGACGAAGGAAAAGGCGCGGACGATCCGGTTGTCGTAGCGGATGGTTTCCATATTCATGGCGTTTTTTTCCGGGTTGGTTCAGGAGTGGTCGATTCGTCATCGGACAATACGCGCATGGGCGGAGTGCCGGTGTCGTCGAATTGGCCGGAGCGGACCGACCACAGAAAACCGATCAAAAATACCGTTGCGACGCCGAGGCTGGCCATCATCAATATAAATAGTACGCTCATCGCTCGATGGCCTCCCCGGGGTCGGACGCGCCCCAGCCCGTGCGCGCGGCGGCCCACCGCGCGCCGAGCAGCGCAAACGAAATGATCGTGAATGAACTCAACGGCATCAAAATCGCCGAGACGAGCGGCGAGAGACGTCCGGTCGCCGCAAAGGTCAGGCCCGTCGCGTTGTAGCAGAGGGAGATGACGAAGCTGGCGTAAACCACGCGGAGCATCGCGCGGGAAAAGCGCAGCAAATCGGGCAGTTGCTTGAGACGATCCGCTTCGAGAATCACATCGCTGGCCGGGGAGAAAGTCGACGCGCGCTCGGTCACCGCGATGCCGACATCCGCCTGCCGGAGCGCGCCCGCGTCGTTCAGTCCATCGCCGATCATCGCGATGCGTCGGCCCTTCGCCTGCCAGGAGCGGATGGCCTCCAATTTGTCGGCGGGCGATTGGCGGAAGCGCAGCTCGGCATCGGCGCCGAGCCACTCTGCATAGCGCGTCCGCTCGGCATCGCGGTCGCCGGACAGCAGCGCGAGCCGGAACCGCGCCGCCAGCGTGCGGGCCAGGGCCGCGACATCCGTGCGCGGACCGGCCACCGCAGAGAATCGGCCTCGATAGACGCCATTGATCGCGAGCGCGGCCGCGCCCGACGGCGGCGGGGGCGCGCCCGTAATGCCATTCTGCGCGAGCCAGGCGGAGGAGCCGATGACGACCGCGCGGCCGTTTGCGCAGCCGCGCACGCCGAGGCCTTCCACTTCTTCAAAGTCGATCACCGGAGAGGTCGGCGGTTTCGCCCCCGCAATCGCGCGGCTGATGGGGTGGGTGGACTGGGCGGCCACGGCGCGCACGGCGGCTTCATCTGCGTCGCTCAACGGGTTTCCGTCGAATTGCGCAAACGGGCGGGCGTGCGTCAGCGTGCCGGTCTTGTCGAAGACGATGGTATCCGTGCGGGCGAGCGCCTCGAGCGTGTCGGTATTCTTGACGAAGACGCGGCGGCGGGCCAGCAACCGGAGGGCGGCGCCGAGGGCAAAGGGCGCGGAGAGCGCGAGCGCGCAGGGGCAGGCGACGATCAGGATCGAAGCGAACACGCGCGGCGCCTCCGCCGGATGATAACCCCACCACCAGACCCCTGCGGCGGCGGCAAACAGCAGCACCCCGACCGTGAACCGGCGTCCGGCGCGATTGGTCATGTTGTTCAAACTGGTGTCGCGGGATTTGCGGAACGCCTCGTGGTCCCAGAGCGAGGCGAGATAGCTGCGCGAAGTCTCTTTGACGATTTCCAGCTCGATCGCGGAGCCGAGTTGACGCGCGCCTGCGTACACGTGATCGCCCGGCGCGCGCGCGACCGGCTCCGCCTCGCCGGTGACGAACGCGTAGTCCAGGCGCGCCTCGCCCGCGAGGAGGCGCGCGTCCGCCGGGACCAGCTCGCCGTTGCGCACGCGGATGCGATCGCCGATGCGCAGTTCCGTCAGCGGCGTGTCGCGCACCGCGCCGTTTTCAATTCGCTGCGCGGACAGCGGGAAGTAGGCGCGATAGTCCCGGTCGAACGAGAGCCAGTCGTAACTCTTCTGCTGAAACCACCGGCCGCAGAGCAGAAAGAACACGAGCCCGGCGAAGGAGTCGAAATAGCCCTCGCTCGCGCCGGTGGCCACGTCAAACGCGCTCTGCACGAAGAGCGCCGCCAGGCCGATCGCGATGGGAAACTCGATGGTGATCATCCGCCGCCGCAGGCCCAGCCATGCGGCGCGCCAGTAGGGCGAGGCGCTGAAGAGCAGGACCGGCAGCGACAGTCCGAGGCTCAACCAGCCGAAAAACGGGCGGAAGATTTCGCCCTCCCGGAGGCCGAGGTAGGAGGGAATGCTCAGCAGCATGATGTTGCCGAACGCGAACCCTGCGACGCCGATCCGCAGCCACAGGCCGCGCTGCCCCGGCGGCCCGCGCTCCTCGCGCTCGCGCAGCGCGCCCAGATTGATATCCGGCTCGTAGCCCAGCGAGGCCAGCAGATGCGCGAGCCGGCTGAACGGCAACAGCGTGTGGTCGAACGAAACCGTCAGTTCGCGCCGCGGGAAATTCACGCGCGAGGCGCCGATCGCCGGCTCTAGCCGGAATAGATTTTCCAGCAGCCACACGCACGCCAGACAGTGCATGGACGGGACGCGCAAGGTGACCCGCGTTACCCGCTCGTCGGCATAATCGGCGAGTTGGGCGCGCAAATTGCCCGCGTCGAGGAATCCGAATCGATCCGGCGGCGGCGCCTCGCCGATCCGGACGCCCGGTTGTTTTTCGAGCGCATAGAAACGCTCCAAGCCCGAGTCGTTCAGTATCTGGAACACCGTTCGGCACCCTGTGCAGCAGAAATGCAGCGCATCGGCCTCGATGGAGGCATCGGGGCAGGGAGCGCCGCAATGGGCGCAGGCGAGCCGAGCGCCCGGTGTCGGTTCGGATGTCGACCGTGTACTGATGGCCGTTTGGCTCATAAATGCCGCGCACACCCTAGCGACTGCGAGGCGGCGCCCGCAATGCAAAAATACAACAAATATAATCTTGAATATCCGAATTGCAGCCGCGAGACTGTCGCTCATGATCGTGACCAAAACAACCGAGTTGGGATTGCAATGCGTGCTCTACCTCGCCCAGCGGCGAAGGGGCGACTTGGTCAATCCGCTTGAAATCGCGCAACAATTCGGAGAATCGGCGACGTACATTGCCAAGGTGTTGCGCCAATTGGCGCATAGCGGCATTGTGCGCTCGCACCGCGGTGCATCGGGCGGGTTCGAGCTCGCGCGCGACCCGGCGTCAATCACGTTGCTGACCGTCGTCGAAGCCTGCCAGGGCGCCGTGAAGGGGAATTATTGCCAGGAAACGCCTCCCTCCCGCGTGCCGTCGATGTGCGGCTGGCATCAAGCCATGTGGGAGCTCAAGGAGTCCTGCCGGAGCGTGCTGAGCCGCTGGACGATCGCGCGCATCATGGAAAAACCCTACGCCAAGACGCCCACACCCGCGTGTCGGTATCGCCGCGTCCACATTCAAGTCGAGCCGGAGCTCGTGTGAAATTCGACATCGATTACGACCGCGCCCCGCTGCTGACCATCTGGGAGGTCACCCGGGCCTGCGCGCTCGCGTGCCGCCACTGCCGCGCCGCGGCGGAGGACCGCCGCGACCCGCGCGAGCTGACGACGACGGAGGGACGCCATCTGCTCGATCAGATTCATGCCATGGGCACGCCGCTGATGATCTTCACCGGCGGCGATCCGCTGCAGCGGGACGACCTGGAGGACTTGATCTCGTACGCCAAGCGCATTGGGCTTCGACCGGCCGCGATTCCCGCGGCGACGGACCGGCTGACGCGCGACCGGATGATGTCGCTTAAGGCCGCGGGGCTCGAACAGGTGGCGTTGAGTCTCGACGCCTCGACCGCGGAGCGCCACGACGATTTTCGCAAAGTCGAAGGCACGTTCGCGAAGGCCATGCAGGGCGTCGAATGGGCGCACGAGGCGGGCATCCCGCTTCAAATCAATACGGTGCTCGGGTCGTGGAACGTCGATGACTTCGACGCCATCGCCGATCTCGTTCGGAAACTCGACATTGTCTTCTGGGAGGTCTTCTTTCTCGTGCCGACCGGACGCGGCGCCGAGTTGCAGGGGTGCACGGCCGAGCAGATGCTGATGCTGTTCGAAAAACTGTATGCGCTGTCGTTGGATGCGCCTTTCGTCATCAAGGTCACTGAGGCCCAGCATTTTCGCTGCTACGTTGCCCGGCGCTCCAGCGAGATGGCCGACGCGCGAAAACCCCGCCTGATGATGTCCGGTCGCGCGGTCAACGCCGGGTGCGGCATCTGCTTCGTGGATCATATCGGCAATATCTGCCCGAGCGGCTTCCTTCCGCTGGAGCGCGGCAACAGCCGCGCCCACTCCCTGGCCGCCGTCTATCGCGACGACCCGGTGTTTCGAGATCTGCGCGATGCGGAAAAATTGGCCGCACGCTGCCCGCATTGCCGCGATCGCGACTGGTGTTCCGGCGGGTCCCGTGCCCGCGCCTACGCGATGACCGGCGACTATCTGGCGCCGGACCCCCTCTGTATCTACACGAGCGGATAAGCGCACCAGTTGCCGTAGCGTTCAGTTCGGAACTGGGCGGGCAAGCCGCGCGAGAACGCGGTCGCGGCCCAGAACCTCCAGCAGATGGAACAGACTGGGACCGCCCGGCAAGCCCGTGACGGCAACGCGCAGCGGGTGAATCAACTCCGACGCGCCCACGCCGCGCGTCTCAGCCGTTGCGCGCAGGGCCGCTTCCGTTGAAGCCGCATCGAAGGCATCCAACGCGCCGAACGCCGCTGCCAACGCCGCGAGATGCCCGCCCGCACCCTCTTTGTGAAGCCGCTTGCGCACCGCATCAGCATCGAACGGGTAGTGCTCGGTGAAAAAATATCCGGCCTGCATCGGAACTTCGCTCCAACTTTTCACGCGTTCGCGCAGGAGCGCGCAGACGCGGTCGAGGTAGTCCTCCGTGTATTCCGGCGACCACAGCCCGTGTTTTTCCAGCTCGCGGCGAAATCGCGAGCGATAGTCCGCTGCGGGCATCCGCTTCAGATACTCCGCATTCATCCATTCGAATTTCTTGAAGTCGAATTGCGCGGGCTTCGCCTGCACGCGGTCCAGCGTGAAGGCGGCGATCAATTCCTCGCGGGACATCACTTCGCGGTCGTCGCCGGGATTCCAGCCGAGCAGCGCGAGATAGTTGAACAGCGCGTCCGCCTCGTATCCCTTTTCGCGAAAATCGCCGACATACGCCGCGCCATCGCGCTTCGAATACGGTTTGCCCTGCGCATTCACGATCATCGGCAGATGGGCATATTGCGGGACCGGCGCCTCGAGCGCTTGGAACAGCGCGATATGGCGGAAGGTGTTCTCGACGTGGTCGTCTCCGCGGATCACGTGCGTGATCCCCATGTGAATGTCGTCCGCCACATTCGCCAGATGAAAAACCGGTGTGCCGTCGGACCGGACAATCACGAAGTCGGGCAGGTCGGCGGCAGCCTTCGTGAGGTCGCCCTTGACCAGATCGTGAAAGGCCATGTCCGTGCCGGGCATCTTGAACAGGATCGCCTCGCCGCGGCCGGTGCCGCCCTTGTCGAGCTTGTAGGCGCGTCCGCTCTGCAGCAGGCGCTCCGCCGCTGCCAGATGCGCCTCCCGGCGCGTGGACTGATAGAGCGGCTCGCCGTCCGTTGTCAGCCCCAGCCAGTCCATCGCGGCGAACACCGCCTGCACCGCCTCGGGCGTCGAGCGCTCGCGGTCGGTGTCCTCGACGCGGAGCAGGAATTGCCCGCCCTCATGCCGGGTGTAGAGCCAGTTGAAAATGGCGGCGCGCAAGTTGCCGATGTGGACCTGCCCGGTGGGACTGGGCGCGAATCGTGTGCGAAGGGTCATGGGAATTCCTGCTGCTTTTCCCCACAGCATGCCGCCCATCGGGCGGCGCAACAATGCCAAATAGCTTGAACGGAGCCTGCATTTTATCTATCGTCACGATGGAAGTGCGGCAGGCAGCATGCGAGTGCACCAATCAAGTTGGTCGGTGTCCGACGGCTGGCGCGAGGTCGGCGGGGCGCCGGTGGAGGGCGGCGCACAGTGGGTGTTAGTCTTCGGCGCGCGGCGTCTCTTCGCGCATGACGGCGGCGCCCCGCTCGCGCAGTTGCGCGCGCGATACCCGGATGCCCTGATGACCGGCTGCTCGACAGCCGGCGAGATCGCCGGCTCCTCCGTGCGCGACGACAGCCTGGTCGCCACCGCCGTTTCCTTCGCGCATACACACCTTCGCGCCGCGGCTGTGCCGGTATCGCGCGAGGGCAGCCGTGAGTCGGGCCGCGCGCTGGCGCGTCAGCTCGCGAGCGCCGACCTCGCGCACGTCTTCGTGCTGTCGGAGGGCCTAAACGTCAATGGCAGCGAGCTGGTCGCCGGATTGCTCGACGAGCTGCCGCCCGGCGTGCAGGTCACCGGCGGCCTCTCCGCCGACGGCGCCGCATTTATGGAGACGGGCGTTTTGGTCGATGATGCGCTGCGCCCGCGCGTGGTCGCCGGCGTGGGGTTTTATGGCAGCGCGCTCCGCGTCGGCTACGGTTCGATGGGCGGCTGGGACCCGTTCGGCCCGGATCGCGTCATTACCCGATCCACGGGTAACGTGCTCTACGAGCTTGACGGCAAATCCGCGCTCGCGCTTTACAAATCGTATCTTGGCGACTACGCAAAGGATCTACCAGCCTCCGGCCTTCTCTTTCCGCTGCTCATCCACAAGTCTAACAAGGACCCCGGATTTGTCCGCACGATCCTCTCGGTGGATGAAGCCGCGCAGAGCCTTACCTTCGCCGGCGATGTCCCGCAAGGTGCGCTCGCGCGGTTGATGAAGGCCAACTTCGACCGTCTGATTGACGGCGCTGGCGGCGCAGCGTCCGTCACCTACGAGGCGATGGGCCGCCGCCCGGCCGACCTTGCGATCCTGATCAGTTGCGTGGGCCGCAAACTGGTGCTGCAGCAGCGGACAGAGGAGGAAGTGGAGGCCGTGCGCGACGTGCTCGGCCCGTCCGCCGTCCTGACGGGATTTTACTCCTACGGTGAAATCTCGCCCCTCACGCCCGGCGCACGGTGCGACCTCCACAACCAGACGATGACCATCACCACCCTGAGCGAGATATGAGCGGGCCCGCCTGGCACAAACTCCTTCAACGCCAGTTGCGCCGTTTGTTGGGCGATGGACCGGTGCCTGACGAGTGGCGCCCCCTGCTCGATATGGTCAGCCGCGCCTACGAACAATCGGACGCCGACCGGCGAATGCTCGAGCGCTCCCTGGAACTCAGTTCGCAGGAGCTGCTCCAGGCCAACCGCGATCTCCGCGCGATCTTTTCGCTGCTGCCCGATCTGTTCTTCCGCGTCCGCGGAGATGGCGTCATTCTGGATGCCAATCTCGGCGAACTCGAAAGCGTGGATCATCAGGCCGACCTGCGCGGGCTGAACTTGCAGGATGCGCCGCCTGTGTGCGGCGGACGCGCGCTCATCGACCTGCTCACCGTCGCGCGCGAGTCGGGCGAGCGGGTGGTGCGCGACATCGCGCTGCGCATCGGCGGTGCGCACCGCTTTGCGGAAGTCAGCATCGTTCCGCTCCACGCGGAGGAGTACGTCATTTTCGTCCGCGACATCAGCGCGCGACGCCGCGCAGAAGAAGAAATCCAGCGCCTGGCCGCCGCGGTCGAACAGGCCGCCGACGCCGTGGTGATCACCGATACCGCCGGCATCATCCAATACGTCAACCCGGCGTTCGAACACATTCTCGGCTATCCGCGCGCCGAGGTCCTCGGCAAAACGCCCGCCCTGCTCAAATCGGGCCGACACGACGGCCAATTCTATGACCGGCTCTGGAGCGCCATTTCAACGGGTCGCATCTGGAGGGGCCGCCTCACCGACCGCCGCAAGGACCAAACCCTCGTCGAGTTGAACACCGCCATTTCGCCGGTGCGCGATGCGTCCGGCAAAATCGTCAACTATGTCGCGGTCTCGCACGACGTCACACGCGAGGCCGAATTACAGGACCAATTGCGGCAGGCCCAGAAGATGGAGGCCATCGGCCGGCTCGCCGGCGGCATCGCGCACGACTTCAACAACCTGCTCACAGCGATCATGGGCAATGCCGATCTCGTCCTGCGCCGCCTCGGGCCGGGCGCGCAGGTGCGCGAGGATGTGGAACAGATCCGCGAAGCCGCCCAGCAGGCCGCCGGCCTAATCGCGCAACTGCTGACCTTCAGTCGAAAGCAGGTGGTCAACCCGCGCGTCATTCCGTTGAACGATACGGTCTCGAATCTCGCGCGTATGCTCGCCCGCCTCATCGGCCGGCAGATACGCTTGAACACCGAACTCCACCCGCAGGCCGGCCTCATCCGGATCGATCCGGTGCAGCTCGAACAGGTCATCATGAACCTCGCGCTCAACGCGCGCGACGCGATGCCCGAGGGCGGGACCCTGACGATCCGCACTCGCTTCTCGCGCGTAGACGATCCCGCCGCCCTGAAACTGGCGGACATCGAGCCGGGCTTGTACTCGCTCCTGGAAGTGGTCGACACCGGCATCGGCATGGACGCCCAAACGCAGGCGCGCATCTTCGAGCCCTTTTTCTCCACCAAGGAAGTCGGCCGCGGCACCGGCCTCGGTTTGGCCACCGTGTACGGCATCGTCCGACAGTGCGGCGGTGCCATCCATGTGCAGAGCGCGCCCGGCCAGGGATCAACCTTCGCCGTGTATTTTCCGCAGGCCCGCGCCGCGCTCGCCACGGCGCCCGGTCTCGCCCCCGCGCCGCCCGCAGGTCCGCGAACGGTGCTGGTGGTCGATGACGAAGCCCAGATTCGCAAACTGGTGACGCGAATGCTCGTCGAACACGGATTTCGCGTCGCGGAGGCCTTTGACGGACAGGAAGCGCTCGACTGCCTGCGCAGAGACGGCGCCGGTATCGACTTGCTGCTCACCGATGTCGTGATGCCGCGCCTCGACGGCCGGCGCCTTGCCGCGATCGTCCGCGCTGAATTCCCTCAACTCCCGGTCATCCTCATGTCGGCCCATCCCGAAACCGCGAGCCTCAAGCCCGAAGACCTCAACGGCATGCTGCACTACGTCCGCAAACCGTTCCGGACCGAACAGATTCTCGACGCCATCGCACGCGCCTTTCGCGCCGGCGCTGTTACGCCTCAATAAGCCGCCGCACATGCGCGGCGACAGCGGACGCGAGGCCGCTCAAGTTGTAGCCGCCTTCCAGCACCGACAAAAGCCGCCCGGCGCAACAAGAACGCGCGAGGCTCGCCGCCCAGTCGGTCAAATCCGCGAAATCCTCATCGGTCAGCGTGAACGCGCCGAGCGGATCATCGATGCGCGAATCGAATCCCGCCGATAGGATCAGAAAGTCCGGGCGGAAGCGATCGAGCGCCGGCGCCAGCTCATCCTCGAACGCCGTAAAAATCTCCGCGCGGCCCGCGCCCGCGGGCAGCGGCACATTCAGCGTCGCGCCCCGTCCTTCGCCGACGCCCCGTTCCTCACGCGCCCCCGTGCCCGGATAAAACGGCGCCTGATGCACGCTGAAATAGAAGACCGACCCGTCGTCGTAAAAAATATCCTGCGTACCATTCCCGTGGTGCACATCCCAATCGATGATTGCGATGCGTTCCGCCCCGTGCTCCACCTGCGCGTGGCGCGCCGCGATCGCGGCGTTGTTGAACAGGCAGAACCCCATCCCCCGGTCCGCCGATGCGTGGTGGCCCGGCGGGCGGACGAGACAGAACGCATTCTTCACGCGCCCCGCAAAAATCGCATCCGTTGCGTTGAGCACGCCGCCCACCGCGTAGCGCGCGGCCTGCAGCGAACCCGCGCAGATCTCCGAGTCGCCCGTGCTCAGCGTCGACGCGCCTCCGGCGACCTCGGCCTCGACGAGGTCGATATAGGATGCCGTGTGACAAAGTTCCAGTTCCGCGTCGAGCGCCTCGCGGCAGGGAATTTTTTCGAGCAGTTCAATCAGTCCGTGTGTGCAGAGCGCGCGGTATGCGGCGTCATAGCGCGAGGGACATTCCGGGTGGCCCCACCCGGTTTCGTGGAGCTTGCAGATCGGGTCCGCGACCAGCCCGGTGTGCAGGAAGCGTTCAGCCATCGCCCAATGATCCCAAATTTCCATGCTCTGTAAAAACTTTGTTTTAAATTTCCATGCTCTGTAAAAAATTATGTTGCGTCCGGCGCGGCGTTTCTACGCGCGTGCGCGAGGGCCAGCGCGGCGACGCAGGCCGTATCGGTGCGGAGCGTGCGAAGGCCGAGCGACGCGGTGCGGAAACCGTGCCGCGCGAACAGCTCCAGCTCATACGGCGTCCATCCGCCTTCCGGCCCTACCGCCAGCAACACGCGCGCGCCGCCGGCCGCTTCGAGGAGCGGGTGGGGCGCGTCGGGATGCAGCGCGACGCGCTCCGGCGCATCCGACAGCCCGCTTAATTCGCGCTCGATCAGCGGCTTGAGCCGCCGGTGCACCGACACGCGCGGCAGGCGGGTGTCCCGCGCCTGTTGAAGGCCCTCGATCAGCAGCGCGGTGAAGAAGGCGGGATCGATCACATGCGAATCGAAATAGTTGCGTTCCACGCGCGTCGCGTTGACGAGGAGGATGCGATCGACGCCGAGCGCCGCGAGCTGCGGCCACAACCGTTTCATGACCTTCGGACGCGGCAGCGCCAGCAGCAGGTCCACCTGCGGGCGCGGCGGCGGTTCCGCGTCGAACGCGCAGGCGAGGTCCACGAAATCGGGGCCGATCGCCGTCACGCGTCCCGAGCCCAGGGGCCCATCGATCACGCCGATCCGGATTTCACTTCCCGGCATTGCGCGCAGCACTGTTCGGATATGCGCCGCGCGGCGATCGCGGAGTTGAGCCGTACCATCGGCGGCCAGTTCATCGCGAGCAAGCAAGACCACATTCATTGGCGATACCCCCTCAAGTTAGAGGCTAAAAAGTTAAAGGGGTCAGTCCTTTATTCATGACGTCAAGAATAAAGGACTGACCCCTTTCTGCTTTCTGCCGGCGCGTGGCTCAGGAGTTCGTAGAGGCGCTTGTAGTAGCCGCCGTGCGCGAGCAGGTCGCGATGGGTGCCTTGCTCCACAAGCCGACCTTGTCGCAACACGAGTATCCGATCGACATGTCGAATTGTGGAAAGTCGGTGCGCGATGATGATGCTGGTCCGGCCTTTCATCAGTTTCTTGAGCGCGTCCTGGATCAAGAGCTCGGTCTCGGTGTCCACATGGGCGGTGGCTTCGTCCAGGATCAGCAGAATGTCCGGGTTGTGCGCGATGGCGCGCGCGAGGGCGAGCAGTTGCTTCTGGCCGGTGGACAGGCCCGCGCCGCGTTCCATGATCACGGCGCCGTAGCCGCCTTCGCGCCGCATGATGAAGTCGTGCGCGTTCACATAACGCGCGGCTTCCTCAATGCGCGCGCGCGGCATCGCGGGGTCGTGCAGCGCGATGTTCTCCGCAATCGTCCCGGCGAAGATGAAGGGGTCCTGCAGCACAATTCCGATCCGACGCCGCAGATCGGATTGGCGATAGGCGCGCACATCGATGCCGTCCACGCGAACCGCGCCGCGCTGGACATCGTAGAATCGCGCGATGAGTCCGGTGAGCGAGGACTTGCCCGCGCCGGTCGCGCCGACGATCGCGATGGAGGATCCGGCGGGAATATGCAGGTCGAGGTCGCGCAGCACCCAGTTCTCCGCGTCGTACGCGAACCAGACATGGTCGAAGCTGATTTCGCCGCGAAAGGTATCGAGCGGCGCAGGCTGCGGGGGGTCTTCAATCTCCTCCGGCGTGTCGATCAGCCCGAATACGCGCTCGCCAGAGGCCATCGCCGCCTGCAGCACATTGGATTTTTCGGAGAGGTCGTCGAGCGGACGGAAAAATTCCCGCACATACGCGAGAAAGGCGAGCAGCTCGCCGATCGTGAGCGCGCCGTCGCCGCGCAGGATGAGCCAGCCGCCGAGTCCCAGCACGAGCACCGCGGCGAGGGCGCCCATGATTTCCGTGGCGGGAAACGCGTAGCTGAACCAGGCGACGGATCGCAGGAAGGCGTCGCGCAACGGGCCGTTCCGGCGCGCGAAGCCCGCGTTTGCCTCCGCCTCGCGATTGAACAACTGGACCGTGCCCATGCCGGTGAGGGTCTCCTGCATGAAGGCGTTGAGGGCGGATTGACGCCGCCGCACGTCGCGATGCGCGGCGCGCACTTTGCTGTTGAGAAACACCAGGATCGCGAGCAGCGGGGGAGAGAGCATCAACATGATCAACGCGAGGCGCGGGTTCACCCAGAACATGTAGGCGAGCACGCCGGCCAGCATCAGCACGTCCGTCGTGAGGCCGACAATGCCGTCGGTGAGGAGGCGCTGCATGGCCTCGACGTCGGAACCGACGCGCGTCATCAGGCGGCCGACGGGATGGCGGTCGAAGTAGCGGAACGGGAGTCGAAGAATCTTGTCGAAGATGTCCGCCCGCATGTCGAACAACATCCGCTGGCCGAGCCAGGACATCAGGTAGCCCTGTGCGAATCGGACAAGGAACGCCCCGAACGCAATCGCGACATAGAGGGCGCCGATGCGAAGCAGGATGGCCCATCGCGCGCCGGGATCGACATCCGCGGGAACGAGCGCGTGGTCGGTCGCATCGCGGATCAGGAGGGGCAGGGTGTTCGTCAGCAGCGTCAGCGGCAGGACCACGCCGAGCGCGAGCGCCATCCACACTCGATAGGGACGGACATAGCGCAGCATCCGCGCGAGGAGCGCGCGGTCGAACAGCCGGGCCGGGATCTCGGATTCTATGTGTTCCATGCCGCGATGTTTCCAAGGCCGGCGACGGGCCGGTTCATGCCGTTTCCTCCAGCCGCGCCTCCAGGCGCTGGATGTCGTCGAGGTCCCGGTAGTAGCCGGGTCGGGCGATGAGTTCTGCGTGCGATCCGTCCTGCGCGATGCGTCCGCGATCGAGCACGATAATGCGGTCGGCGTGGCGCAGCGTGGAGACGCGGTGGCTGATCAGCAGCGCCGTGCGGTTGCGCAAGAGCGGGAGCAGGCGCTCGAGAATCCGCGCCTCGGTTTGCGTGTCCACGGCGGAGAAGACATCGTCGAGGATCAGGATGTCGGGTTCTCGCGCGAGGGCGCGCGCGATGGCTGCGCGCTGGCGCTGGCCGCCGGAGAGGGTGACGCCCCGTTCGCCGAGCAGGGTGCGGTATTGCTGCGGAAAGCGCAGAACTTCGTCGCTCAAGCGCGCGATTTCGGCGACGCGGAGGACCTGCGCTTCGTGCGCGCTCATCGCGTCATCGACGGGGGCGAGTCCGTACGCGAGGTTGTTGGCGAGCGTGTCGGAGAACAGGAAGGGCTCCTGCGGCGCGAGGCCGATACGGCGGCGGAGATCGGTGACCGAAAGGGCGCGCAGCGGGATGCCGCCGATTCGGAGTTCGCCGTCGCTCGGATCGAGGAGGCGCGCCAGGAGCGAGATCAGCATGGTTTTGCCGCTCCCGGTCGGCCCGGTGATGCCGAGGCACTGGCCGCGCGGAATGCGGAGGTCGATCCGGTCGAGCACGGTGCGTTCGCCGATGCGCAGCGAAACGCCTCGGAATTCGATGTCGCCGAGGCCGGGGGGCAGCGCGCGCGGCGCGGGGGCGTCGCGCACCGCGGGCTGGGCATCGAGGATCGTGCGGATGCGCGACCAGCTTGTGCGGCCGCGCTGGAACAGGTTGATGGTCCAGCCGAGCGCGAGCATGGGCCACTGAAGAAAGAGGAGGTGCTGCTGGAACTGCACGTACATGCCCAGCGAGATGCGGCCGTCGATGATCTGCCGACCCGCGAACAGCAGCAGCAGGACGGCGCCGACCCAGTAGAGGAACATCATGAACGGCCAGACGGGTTCTTCCACGCGGGTCAGCGTCATGTTGCGCCGGATGAATTCGCGGTTCAGCGCGTCAAACTGCGCGCGGCGGCGCGGCTCGATGCCGAATCCTTTGATGGTGCGGATGCCGGCGAATGTTTCCTGCGCGAAATTCGTGATGGTGGAAAATTGCTCCTGCGAGAGGTCGTAGTATTTGCGGATGAGCCGGATCAGAAAGAAGAAGAGCAGGCTGATCACCGGCAGCAGGGCGACGACGACGAGCGCGAGTGTGGCATTGGTTGCGAACATGATGCCGAAGGCGAGCGGGAATCCGATCAGCATGCGCGATCCCTGTAGCAGACCCTGGCCGATCATTTCTCGAACGGCGCCGAGGTCGGATGTCATTTTTGTCATCAGATCGCCCGTGCGTTCGCGCTGGTAATAGGCGAGGTCGAGCGTTGTCAGGTGTGCAAACACGTCGCGCCGAATGTCGTGTTCGACGCGGTTCGCGAGGCCGAGCAGTTTGCGGCGCATGGCGATCGATACCCCGAACACGGACACCGCGAGCGCGAGGAACAACGCGAGCCATTCCGCGAAGCGGCGCGGGTTGTCGCCGGCGTGCAGCGCGTCGATCGCATGGCGCAAGACGATCGGGCCGGCGAGGCTGCCGGCAAGATAGGCCGCCACGCACACCGCGCCTAGCGCCGCATGGCCGCGATAGGTCCACACGTAGCGCCAGAGTCGTTGGGGTGCGGAAGACATAAAAGGAACAGGTTGCCCGATGCCCCTTGACTTCGCAATACGCCATCGACGCCTTACGCGCGGAAGGGGGGCTACTGCGTCAGGCGCCAGCGGGTTTCGGTGTGGCGTCGTTCATGGGCCGCGTAGGGGTGGCCGGGGTGGCGAACCTGCAGCACATAGCCGGTGCCGGAGGAGCGATATGCGCCCGGTTCGGTCAGCAGCCAGGGCAGCGGCTCGTCGCCCGCGACAGCGGCCAGCGTGTCAGGATAGCGGCCCGTCGTTTCCCGCTGCGCGGCCAGCGCTGGAATCAAGGATTCCGCGCGCGCGCGCGCGGCCTCGAGGTCGAGGCGATGGCGATGCGCGAGGATCGGGACGGACGGGAGCAGCGCGAAGCAGACGAGGGCCGACGCAACGCTCATCCGGATCGAGAGCTGGGCGGCGGGGTCGGGTCTGGCTTTCGTGAACGCGTGCAAAATCGCCGCGAGCACGAGCAGCAGGATGCCCAGCAGCGCGGCGCTGACCCACACGAGCCCGAGCGGCATGAAGGTATGCCGCCCCCAGAGCACGAACAAGGCGTTGCCGACGATTGCGGCGGCGACGACGCCGCCCGCGAAACGGCGATTCTTCATTCGACGAGTGTACCGGACCTGCGCTCGATCGCAACGAATGACGAACGAAACCGCTGCGATTTCCGATTCGCGTTCATTTGGACGGGCGTGCGGCGCGGGCGAGCCGGAGCAACTCGTCCAGCTTTGCAGAGGGCGTGCCGGCCTTGAGGCGCGGGAATCGACCGCCCGGCATGAAGTAGCGGTCGCCGCCGAACGAAAACACGGCCTTGCCGTCCTTCACTTCGATGCGGCGAACGCCGCGCAGCGACGCGGCGATGCGCAGACGCGCGAGTTGGAACAGGCGCTCGACCGGCGGCGGGAGCGTGCCGTAGCGATCGGACAAGTCGCACCGCACGCGGTCCAGTTCTTCGATCGAAGAGGCCGACGCGATATCGCGGTAGGCGCGCAGCCGCATCGTCTCGTCCTCCACGAAAAGCGCGGGCAGCACGGCGGCCGCGTCGCTGTCCGACGCATCGGGCGAGAGGTCAATGAAGTCGAGCTTCAATTCGCAATCGATCAGCGCGGGGAGCGCCTCGCCTTTCAGGGCGGAGACGGTGCGTTTGAGCAACTGGCAGTAGAGATCGAACCCGACAGCGGCGATGTGTCCGCTTTGCTGCGGGCCGAGCAGATTGCCCGCGCCGCGGATTTCGAGGTCGCGCATCGCGAGGCGGAACCCCGCGCCGAGTTGCGAATAGCGGCGGATCGCGGTCAGCCTGCGGCGCGCGTCGTCCAGCAGCCGGCCGTGGCGCGGCAGCAGGAAATAGGCGTAGGCCTTTCGTTTGTAGCGTCCGACGCGCCCGCGCAATTGGTACAGCTCCGCAAGGCCGAAGCGGTCGGAGCGTTCGATGAGGATGGTATTGACGTTGGGAATGTCGAGACCGCTTTCGATGATGGTCGTGCAGAGCAGCACGTCGAATTCCGCGCGGACGAACGCGCGCATCACATCGGCCAGTTCGTCTTCCGGCATGCGCCCGTGCGCCATTCGGATACGCGCCTCCGGCACGAGTTTTTCGAGCCACTCGAGCACCTTGCGCATGGAGTGCACGCGGTTGTGCAGGTAATACACCTGGCCTTCGCGGTTGAGTTCGCGGAGGATCGCGCCGCGCACGGTTTCGTCGCTCCATTCCGCCACGATGGTTTCGACGGGCAGCCGCTCTTGCGGCGGCGTTTCGATGATGCTCAAGTCTTTCGCGCCGGTGAGGCTCATGTAGAGCGTGCGCGGGATGGGGGTTGCGGTGAGCGTGAGCATATCGACCATCGTGTGCGTGCGCTTGAAGAATTCCTTGTGGGCGACGCCGAAGCGCTGCTCTTCATCGAGGATCACGAGGCCGAGGTCCTTGAAAACAAGATCGCCCTGGAGCAGGCGGTGGGTCCCGATCACGATGTCTGTTGCACCTTCGTTTGCGCGCTGCACGATCTCGGCCTGTTCCTTTCGGCTCTGAAAGCGCGTGAGCATGTCGATGCGAACGGGGTAGGCGGCCATGCGCGCGGTGAACGTTTCGAAGTGCTGTTGGGCGAGAATGGTGGTGGGCGCGATCAGCGCAACCTGCTTGCCGCCCATGACCGCCTTGAACGCGGCGCGCATGGCGACCTCGGTTTTGCCGTAGCCGACATCGCCGCAGACGAGGCGATCCATCGGGCGCGGCGCGGCGAGGTCGCGTTTGACATCGGCGATCGCGCGCTCCTGGTCTTCCGTTTCCTGATAGGGGAACGCGGCCTCGAATTCGCGCTGCCAGGGGGTATCTTCGCCGAAGGAGTGTCCGGGCATCGCATCGCGCCGGGCCTGCGTTTCGAGCAACTGCGCGGCGAGGTCCTGCACGGCTTTTTGCGCGGCCTCTTTTTCGCGCGACCAGCGTTTGCCGCCGAGGGTGTGCAGTTCGGGGCGGAGCCGGCCGGCGCCGACGTAGCGGCTCAAGAGATGCGTCTGGCTGACCGGCAGGTAGAGCCGGGCCTTCTCGGCGTATTCGATCGTCAGCACTTCCTGACGCTGTCCGTTGAATTCGATGTCGAACAACCCGAGATATTTTCCGATGCCGTGATCGACATGGACAACGTAGTCGCCCGGCTGCAGGTCGGACCATGTCGCCACTCGGTCGCCGGCGTGGCGCGGCCCGCGTTTTTTTGCGTGCGGGTCGTAGCGGCCGCGCAGCTCCTTCCGGCGTCCGTAGAAATCTTCCTCGCCAAGGATCAGCAGGTTTGCCGAGGGGATTTCGAAGCCCTCGGAGAGCCCCCCTTCGCGCATTTCGAAGCGCTCCCGCGGATCGAGTTGCGGGCCGTAGGATTCAGCGAAGCGCTCGCGCGCGCCGCGCGTGCTGAAGTGGATGCGGATTCGACCGCCGCCGCGCGCCCGCGCGTTGAGGTCGGCGAGGAGGCGTTGCCGTTCCGCTTCGATGCGGTCGGGCGGCAGCGCGCCGGACCCCAGATTCGGCGCGCCATCAAACGGCGCAAAATCGAGGGCATCCGCCTCGCCGGTTGTGCGTTCGGCCGTCACCAGTGAAACGGAGGAGAACGCCCGCGCGCATTCGCGCAGTTCGTCGAAGAGCATCGCGTACGCGCGCGCGTCGCATTCGCGGATGACCTCGTCGTAGAGCGCGGCGTGGTGTTCGATCGCCTCGCGCTCGTGCCAGACGAGTACGGCGTCCGGCGGGAGGCGGTCGAAAAACGTGGCGGTGAGCTGGTCTGTCGGCTCGCGCGCGGGCGCGAGGGTCAGCGTGTCGATTCGGTTTCGGGATTTCTGGTCGGACGGATCGAAGGCGCGGATCGATTCGATTGCGTCCCCGAAAAATTCGATGCGCGCCGGCCATTCGCTCACGAGCGTCCACACATCCACGATGCCGCCGCGGGCCGCGGCTTCGCCCTTGCGCGCGACTTCTGCGCGAAATTCGAAGCCCTCGCGCTCGAGACGGGCAAGGAGCGTTTCCATCGAGATGCGCGTGCCGACAGCGAGCGTGTTTCCGGCGGCGTCCGGAGTCGCGTCGGCGGCGCGCGGGAGCGCGCGTTGCATCAAGGCCTGCACGCACGTGGCGGTGATGGCGGGCGGCGCGCCGGCGTCGAATGCGCGCAGGACGGCGATCCGGTCGCCGAGCAGGTCGGGCGTCGGCGGCGCGCCGCGGCCGGGCAGCGCCTCCCAGGCCGGGTAGTAGGCGAGGTCGCGCGCGCGCGGGCCGGCCAGCGTTTGCAGGTCGCGATGGATCCGGTCCAGCGTGCGCGGGCCGTCCGCGATCCAGATCAACGGACGTCCGCCGCGTTCGGCCAGGGCCCATGCCAGCCACGCGGGCGCGGATCCCGGCGGGCACAAGGCGCAAAAAGCCCCCCCTCGGCGGAAAAAATCCGCCCAGCGCCGGTCATCAGATTCGGATAGGGGGAACTCCATGGGAGTCCAACCGCGGGCAACGTACGTCAGAAGGAGAAGGTCAGAAAGCAGAAATCCGCGCGCCGCGCAACGCCGGGCTAGAAGCGGCGGCGCGTTTGGGCGAGCGCGGCGGATCGGGTGTGGATCACGAGTCGGACGAGGCGATTTCCCGCGTCGTATTCGGCCTCAATGCGCTCGGTCGCGGCGCCGGTGACGATCGCGCAAAATTGCGGTTCGCGCAGGCGAATGCGACGCCGCGCTTTCATCAGCAACTGGTCCGCCCATGCGATCATGCGGCCAGAATACCCCAATCGCCGCATTCTGCAAACCGCGCGCGCGGGGCGAATCGCCGGCTATTCGACGGTCTCCATCAAGATCGTGTCGATTAACTTGCCGCCGACATCGACCTCGGTGACGGCGACCACGTTGCCGCCGGCATGGACAAGGCCGCGTTCCTTGAGCTTGCTCACCGCTCGCGCGAAATTGCTCTCCGGATTGTCGCCAAACTCGATCAGGCAGGGCGTGACGCCCCAGTGCAGCGAGAGTTGAGTGAGCAGGCGCGCGTTGTCGGTGAAGGCATACAAGGGCGAATGCAGCGGGCGCAGCCAGGCGGCGTTGCGCGCCATCGATCCTTTGCGCGTGAAAACGATCAGGGCCTCGGCGTTGATTTCCTTCGACAACACATAGGCGGCTTTCACCATCTTCGCGCCGAGGCTGTCCATGCGGGCGGACTCGGCATAGTTCGCGCCGCCGCTGCGCTCCACGCGCCGCGCGATGCGGTCCATGATTTCGATGCACTTGACGGGGTAGCGCCCGACCGAAGTCTCGCCCGACAGCATGATCGCGTCCGCCTGCTCGAACACCGCGTTGGAGACGTCGGTGATCTCCGCGCGGGTGGGGGAGGGATTCTCGATCATCGATTCGAGCATGTGCGTCGCGACGATCACAGGCTTGCCCCGGATGATGCACTGCTTGACGACGCGGCGCTGAATGATCGGGAGTTCCTCGAACGGGCATTCCATCCCGAGATCGCCGCGCGCGACCATGACGCCGTCGGCGGCCTCGATGATCGACGCGACGTTCCGGATGCCCTCCTGATCCTCCAGCTTCGCGATCACGCGCTGCCCGGCCTTGCGATAGTCGAGGATCGCCTTCAGGCGCATCACGTCCGCCGCCTCGCGGCAGAACGACATGGCGATGAAATCCACGCCGAGTTCGATGCCGAGCTCGACATCCTTGATGTCTTTTTCCGTCAGGGCCGGCAAATTGACGCGAACCCCCGGCAGGTTGATGTGGCGGCGGCTGCCGAGCACGCCCTCGGTGAGCACCTCGCAGGTGAGCTGGTTGCGCCGCTTCTCCAGCACCTTGAGCTGAATCATGCCGTTGTCCACGACGACCACATCGCCGATGCGGATATCGTCCACGAGGTGGTCGTAATTCACGTCCACCGAGTGCTGCTCCTCCGATTTTTCGCCGCGCACCGTCAGCGCGATGCGCTCGCCGGGTTTCAGGTTCAGCGAAGTCGGCAGGTCGCCGGTCCGAATTGCCGGTCCCTGCAAGTCCATCAGAACGCCGACATGCCGCCCGCATTTTTGCGCCGCCTCGCGGATGCGCACGACGGTCTGGCGGGTGATTTCCGGGCTGGCGTGGCTCATGTTGATGCGCGCGACATCCAGCCCCGCGCGGATGAGCTGTTCGATCATCTCCGGGCTATCCGTTGCCGGACCCAGCGTGGCGATAATCTTGGTACGGCGGGACGACGGCGCGAGCGCCTGTTGATCGGTCAGTATTTCGGAATTTTCAGACAACGACATGTTCCACTACCCCCCCCGAATGAACTCGGATCATACGAGTTGCCCGAGCCCATTTCAATGACCCCTTGTGTAAACCTTTTGTAAGCCGTTGCGGAACAGGCTGTCGCGCGCGAAGATGCGCGGCCGAAAATGCGGGTTTTTTAACGACGCGCGGCCATCCGCATATTATTGAGGAATGGGGGGGGCGCAGCTCCTTGATCATTTATGAATAAGGTCTTGTTTAATTGGCTGTTGTTTAGCGCGTGGGCGGGGGCTGCTTTCGCATCTCTGCCGTCGGGCGGCTCGGAATCAACCGAGGCCGCGCCCGCGTTTCGGATGGAAGTCCTCGCGACCGGACTGACGGATCCCGACGGCCTGGCCATCCATCCTCAAACCGGCGAGATCTACGTGAGCGAAGAAACGGCAGGCCGGATATCGGTGCTGCGCAATGGGCGCGCTGAGGTTGTTGTGGGTCCCGATATTCGTGTGGAGGGAACCCTGCCGGATTGGATGATCACCCGCGACAGGCCGGATTCCTACTGGCGGCTGACCCGCCTGCGAAATCCGGAAGGTATCTGCTTCATGGCCGACGGCACGCTGCTCGTGGCGGAGGATACGCCGGGCGGGCGGTTGCTCGCGTTCTCGCCCGACGCGGCCGGCCGCTACGGACCGGCCGCAGTCGTGCCGATCCCGCATCTCGGCGATCCCTACGCGTGGGAAAGTGTCAGCGCGACGGATGACGGCCGCATCTACCTCGCCGGCGCATCGCACGAAGGCGGCGCAGGCCTTGGCGCGAGCTGCGTGATCGCCCGCGACCCCGAGGGAACGTGGTGGATGGTGGATTACAGTCCGCTCGCCTCTTTCAGCGCCGTCGCAACCGCCCCGCATGAACTCGTCCTTGCGGTGGGCGACGAGTCGGTCGGCGGCGTGACGTGGTGGGATGTCGAACAGCAGCGCGAAATCGTCACCCTCACCCGCGATCTCGCCTCGATTGAGGGGCTTGCCTTTATGCCGGACGGATCGCTCGTTGTGGCCCAGGAAAACACGCCGACCGGCGGGCGACTGGTGCGGCTGGACCCCGCCTCGGGCCGGCGCGACCTGTTGGCCGAGGGTCTCGGCACGCTCGAATCGCTGGTATGGGATTCGCGCGGGCATCGACTGCTGGCAGTCGAGGATTCCACGGGGCGCATTCTCGTGTTCACGCCGTCCGAGACGATCGGCGCGCAGCATCTTTCACTGTTGGACCTCGCGAAGCGCAGCGGGAACGCCAAACGCGGCGTGCCGCCGCGCGCGGCGCCCGATTTCCTCAAGCAGTTTTTCAAGGCGGCCGGCGTCCAGATTGTCGACCGATCCGGCGCATCGGATAAAGACCCACCCCCAACCGCCGCCGCCCCGTCTGCCGTGGCGGCCGGCATTCCCGCGCTCACGCTGGAGGAACTCGGCAGGCGGATTCCGCTCGTCGCCGGGCGGCTCGCGGTGGACCCCATCGAGGGCGTCGCGGATCCGGTTGTCGAGATCAGCTTCGTGAATCTCTTTCCGAACCAGCTCCTGCGGAACGAAAATCGTCCGATGCCCGGCCTCTGCTTCTACGCCGCGCGGCACCGCAGCGGGCGCGTCGAGCGCAGCCGGGTGATCGAGGGCATGCAGGCGCGTCGCGCGTCGCTCGACGGCGCGCGCGAGTGGATCGGTCACCATGCGCTGCTGATGCTGCCGCTGACGACGTGCACCGCTGTGGAGAGCGACAACGGCGTCACCGTCAGCATGACCTTCCTCGGCTTGGAGCGGTTCGACGATTCGTTCCTGACGCTGCACTACGGCCGCCACAATTACGCCTATTTTTCGACCGCCGGAGAGGAACTGAAGGTCGCGCGCGCCTCCTTCACGGAAACGAAACAGAACGGAGTAGAGATGGTCAACTTTGCGATGGCCGGCGTGCGCCCGCGCCGCGCGGAAGATGCCGTCTGGCTGCGCTTGAGCACGCGGCCCAACTGGAGTTTGCTCTCGCCCGCAGTGGAACCGTGGATTCCGCGCTGGTCGCTCTCGAATCTGCCCGAACTGGTCGCGCGCATGCGCCGGTTCAACCAAGACGTGATCGACGGCCTGCTGGCGGACGACGCGCCGCCGGCTCGGGAGAAAATGGCCGGACGCGACGCGGGCGATGTGAAGGACGAGAAGACCGCACCGGACATCACCGGCTCGCCCGATGTGAAGGATCCGGGTCGCGCGGACGTTCGGCCGATCGAGGTCGAACCGCCGCTCGCCCGGATTCAGTTTGCGCCACCGCCGCTGAGCGAGGAGGAGCGCCTGCTGACGAACCTGATCCTGAGCCGGGTCGTACAGGCGTGGAACAACGGCGCCGCGCCGTAAGCGGCTACAGCGCCGCCTCGAGCCGCGCGGCGATTTCGGAGTTCGGGATTCGCGTCTGCGCCATCGAGTCGCGATCGCGCCAGGTGACGGTGTCGTCCTCCAGCGTCTGGAAATCGACCGTGATTCCGAATGGCGTCCCGATCTCGTCCTGCCGCCGATAGCGGCGTCCGATCGCGCCGGACTCGTCATAGAAGACATTCCATCTACCGCGCAACCCGGCGTAAATGGCGCGCGCCTTCGCGACGAGTTCGGGCCGGTTCTTCAGCAGCGGGAACACCGCCAGTTTCACCGGCGCGACTTTCGGGTCGAAGCGGAGCAGCGTGCGCGTCTCCTCGCGGCCCTTGTCGTCCGGCGCCTTGTCCTCCGCATACGCGTTGCACAGCAGCGCGAGCACGAGCCGGTCCACGCCGGCGGACGGCTCGATCACATGCGGGATATAGCGGCCCTCGAAGAGCTTCGCGCAAAACGCGCGCGCGGCATCGGCGCTCTTGCCCGACGCCTGCCAGCGAGCGGCCATCCGGTCGGCAAACGCGGCGCGCGCGGCGGCGTCCAGCTTCGCCGCGGCGGCCTTGAGTTCGTCGTCGAACACTTCCTGCGATTTGCCGCTGTGCTGCTGGTGCTGCGACAGGTCGAAATCGCTGCGCGCCGCGACGCCCTCCAGTTCCTGAATGCCGAACGGGAACGCGAATTGGATGTCCACACACGCGCGCGCGTAATGCGCGAGTTCTTCCTTCGGCTGCCAGTATTCGACCAGCGACGCCTTCGGCAGGCCGATCGAGCGGTACCACGCGAGGCGCTGCTCGACCCAGTACTTGTGCCAGACCTCCCACCCCCAGTCGGGCTGCGGCGCGGCGGACCAGTCGGCGATCTCGCCGACGCTCGCCACGCGGCCGCAGATCAGTTCGACGGCCTCGTCGGGCCGGATGAAAAACTCCAGCTCCATCTGCTCGAACTCGCGCGAGCGGAAGGTGTAATTGCGCGGGGTCACCTCGTTGCGGAACGCCTTGCCGATCTGGCCGATGCCGAACGGGATTTTCTGGCGCGCGGTGTCGAGCACATTCTTGAATTGCGCGAAAATGGCTTGCGCCGTCTCGGGTCGCAGATAGGCGATGTTTTCCGCGGTTTCGATCGGGCCGACTGTTGTTTTGAACATCAGGTTGAACGCGCGCGGCTCGGTCTTCTCGCCGTGGCAGTCGCGGACGCACTTGCTCGGCTTCTGCGGGCAGGGAATTTCGTCGATCTGATCCGCGCGGAAGCGGCCTTTGCACGTTTTGCAGTCGATCATGGGATCGGTGAACGTGTCCACATGCCCCGACGCCTTCCAGATCTTCGGGTGCATGATGATCGTGGCATCGAGGCCGACCACGTCCTCGCGCTCGCGCATCATCGAGCGCCACCACAGGTCGCGCACGTTGCGCTTCAATTCCGCGCCGAGCGGGCCGTAGTCCCAGAACCCGTTGATGCCGCCGTATATTTCCGAGGATTGAAAAATGAAACCGCGCCGCTTGCACAGCGCGGTGAGGATTTCCATGAAGGCCGCCCGTTGCTTCGAGTCGTTTTCGCTCATAATCGGCGCAGCATGCGGAAGGGCGCATACGGCGTCAAGGCGTCTGCATGCCATTGCCCGAACTGTCTCCCGCACGGCGGGAGAGGAGGATGCTGTAGGCGCGGGCGATGACCGCGCCGGATTAGGATTAGCCGCGCTCAGCGCAGGCGGTATGCGCCGACGCGCGAACCGATGAGCAGGAAATCCACGGCGCCATCGTCGTCGATATCGGTCACGATCACGCGATCGCCGAATTCAATGCGCTGCATCGCGCGGCGTTCACCATCGGCGTTGTACAGCACAAGCGTGGTGTAATCCGTCACCGCGAGCAGATCCTCGCGCTCGCCGAAGGGGATCGAGTTGATAGCAGTAATGGAGCTCCTCTGCTTGGTTTGGAATTGCATATTTCCCTCCGTGTCATACATGGCGATCTCGGCCCCGAGATGCTGGTTGATGACGCGGCCACCCACCTCCCTGCGCTCGATCAGATTGAGTCCGCGCACCAAGACCGGATCGCCGCCCGCACGGCGAAGCGCCGCCCAGTGAATGACTTCGTGCTTGGTGTCCGATTGAGGCGGCGCGGGTTTTTTGAACGAAGCCATCACCGTTCCGGTGCGCGGATCCAAGGCAAGGATGGCGTCCTCGCGTTCGATGGCGATCAACGCAGGCCGCACGCGGACTTCCAGTATTTCGTTCATGGATCTGATCTGTTGCGTGCGACGGGCTTGATTGGTTTCCCAAATGGGTTCAAAAAAACGAGGGTTCATGCGCGTGATCTGCGCGGGAGCCTCGGATTCTTCTTCTATCTCGTCTGGAGGCGCGGCGCTGGGGAGCGACTCGCCGGCGAGCATCTTTTCAGTCTGCTCGCGCAGCGTGCGCTTCAGGTCGGAGGAGAATCCGACATGGCGGCCCTGGACGATGCCGTTGCGATCGATGAGGACGATGCAGGGGATGCCGCGCACGGCGTACGCTTTATTGATCCGGTCCCGGTCAATGCCGACGGGGTACGTCAATTTTTCGCGCGCCGCCATTTTCTGAACGGCGTCTTCATTCTCGGGATCGTCCGTGCTGATGCCGACGACCACGACGTCTTGCGTGCGGACATCGTCCCAAAACTTCTGCACTTCAGGCAGGGCCTTCACGCACGGGCCGCACCAGGTGGCCCAGAAATCGAGGATCACAACCTTGCCGGTATGGGCGGAAAGCGTAAAGGTCTCGCCGTCGAGCAGTTTCACGCTGAAATCCGGCGCGGGTTTGCCGGACAGTTCAAAGCGGCCGTCGCTGCCGGGCTGTTGCCAGAGCTCGCGCAGACTCTCGACGCGCTTCCAGTTTTCCGGCGGCGCGAAGAGGAAGGTCTCCGCCGGGATGGGCTCGTCGCGCTGGGTCGCGGTGCGCTCCGTGCGAAGGCGCATCCTTGTGATTTTCTCGTTTGTCTCACCGGCGTTCGAAACGAACGTCATATGGATCGTGTGTTCTCGGATGAGTCCGGTTTCCGGGTCGATTGAGGTCCGCACGATATTGGTACTATTTCCGGAGATGATCTCGCCGGTCAGCAGCCAGTCGCCTTTGGCGTCCCCGTTGTCCTGCTCGGGCAAACGCCAGCGAAACTGACGCGCCTGTGCTTTGAGCGCTTGGATCGGTTCTGCTGAAATGAGCGCGTAAAGCTCGGGCGTTAGCATGCTGCGAGCCACATGGTTTAATTCGCGATTAAGGTCGAGGAGGGTTTGCCGATCCATTTGGACATAGCGCCGCCGCCGCTCCAGCGCGAGGGTGGCGTTTGTCCGGTCCAGCACGAGGAGGCCCGAGGGCGCATCGACGCGAAGGCGGGGGCCGTCTCGATCATACTGAATCGAGGTCGAATGCGAGGGAGCATCCATCTGTTCGTTCCACTCGTGATATTGCTCCACTTCGATGCCAAGGGTGCGGTGCGCCGCGAGGCGATCGGCCCATTGTGCGATAAAGGCTTCCATCTCCGGCGCAAGCGGAGCGGGGGGCGGTGCGCTGGTTGTACCGCGCTGAGCGGCGGCCTTTTCCTCTTCCAGCGCGGCGGCGAGTTCCTTGCGCGGCGCGCCGGCGAGTTGTTCGGGAGTGAATCGCTGTATGCGGTCGGTGGTCGGATAGTTGCCGCCGGTGACGTACACCGCGCGTCCGTCGAATGCGACGGCGGTGTGGCGGACGGGATGATACGGCAAATCAATGATCGCCCATTCCGCGGTCGTAAAATCGTATGCCGCAACGCGGCCGAGCGCGGGGTAGTGGCCGAAGGAATACAGCGCATCATTCACGACGGCGACGCGGTGCGCGCTCAACTCGAACGGCAGATCGGGCAGTTTCATCCAGGCGTCCGCTATCGGGTCGTATACCTCGAAGGCCTCGACGGCTTTCTTCCCATTGTATCCGCCGACGGCGTAGATACGGCCCTTGTAAATCGCGATGGCGGTCTCGCGCGCGGTCGGCATGTCCGCGCCGCGCGACCACGTGTCCGCCGCCGAATCGTAAATGAAAACGGTGGACGCGCGCTTGTCGTTCGGGCCTACGCCGCCGATCGCGTAAAGGCGTCCCTCGTGGAAGACAACGCCGGGGTTGGCGCGCGGCTCGGGCAGCGGCGCGAGTGTTTTCCACTCGCCTGAGGAGGGCGTCCAGCGCTCCACGAGAGAAAGCTTGGCGCGGTCGATCATGCCGGTTGAACCGCCGACCACATAAATATGTGTGCCGTCGGAGGCGGCTTGGAGCCAGGAGCGCGGCATGGAAAGCCGCGCGATTTCGCGCGACTCGCCGCGTTCAAGATCGACGGCCTCCACGCTGTCCAATATCCCTCTTGTTCCATTCCCGCCGAATACGTAGAGGGCGTTTCCAACGGATGCCACAGCATGGCCGAACCGCGCTTCGACGAGGGTGGGATCACTTTCGGCGCGGGCAAAGGCCGCGCAAGACAATACGAGGATCAGATAGAGGCGTTGCATGTGGACTCTCCCGGCGCGGGGTTGATGTGTGGCAGCGTAGAGCGCATGTGGAGCATAGAATAATCCCGGAGGCTTACAAGCCCGAGCTTGACGGCGCGAATCCCCACACACATCCTGATGACGATCAAAGGCGCTAACCGCGCTCGATCACATGGAGGACATGCAATGAAAAGTTGGATGGCGGTCATTCTCGCGGGCGCGATGCTCGCATTCGGGACGCAGGCGTGGAGCGAGGGCGCGCATCGGATCGGCGCCGGCGCGCATTATTGGAAGACGGTCGACAACCTCGACGACGACTTTGATGAGGACGGCCTCTCCTGGGTCGCGACCTACCAGTATCGCCCCGGCATGCTGGGTCTCGGTATTGATGTGGGGTGGAAAGAGAAGGGGTTCGCGGGCTCTGCGAAGGATGTCTATGAGCCGCAGGCGTACTTGATTTTGGGGACCGGCCTCTATGGCGCGGCGGGCATCGGCGGGTATTATAGCGATGGCGATTTTGCGGATGATCCGTTCTACTTTTTCCGCGCGGGCTTCGATATCGAGTTGTTGCCGTCTATCCATCTCGACATTCACGCGATGTATCGATTTGAGAAGTGGGGCAACTTGAGCGAGAGCGGGACGGATATCGATAGCGACACGATTACCCTCGGCGCGGCCGTCCGCATCGCGTTGTAAA
>CALGMT010000024.1 GCA_937958885.1 uncultured bacterium
TGGCGTAGAGGTTGTTCAGGCACACAGCCACGTCGTCGGCGTGGCGATCGCGGGCGCAGAAGATGATCGTCTTCTGCTCCGGGCCGCCGGTCTCCAGCAAGTACTTGAAGAGGTCCCGGCACATGGCCAGCACGCGATCCGGCAGCAGGACGCGATCCTCGAAGTCGGTCCTGACATAATACTGCTCCAGCTGTTCGCGCACGACCGGCAATCCGGTAATGGCATCCTTGGGATTTCGAGCGATGATGTCCTCAATGGTGATCCCCGTGTCGTCGAGGTTGACGCGGCCTTTTTGGATTTCGCAGGCGGCGAGGTAGCCGTCCTCGATCGCCTGTGCCATGTCGTACTCATAAACCGGCTCGCCGAAGTAAGAGATGTTGTTGGCGGTGATCTCGGCGTCCTGCCTGGCCTCGGTGGTCGCTTCCTTGCATTCGAGCCGGCGCGGCGTGGCGGTCAGGCCGATCTGGACGGCGTTTCTGTTGCGTGTGAGCACCTGCGACCACTTGCCCCACGCCGAACGATGGCACTCGTCGATGACGACGTGGGTGAAGTAGTCCTCGGGATAAAACGTGGTCAGGAAGTTGGCGTCGCCGTTGTCGTTCTCCACGCCGAGGGTCTGGTACGTCGCGATGTGAATACGGGCGTTCTTGGCGTTGTTCGTTCCATCGGGCCTGCGAAACACCTCAGCCGCGTCGGAGCCGAAGACGTTCTGGAATGCCTTGACGGCCTGAGTGCGAAGTTCGTCGCGGTCGCAGACGAACAGGGCGCGGGTGAGTTGACCGGCATCCGATATTCGTTTGAGCAGGTTGACGGCGATGAAGGTCTTTCCGCAACCCGTGGCCATGGAGAGCAACGCCCGTCTGGGCTGCTGGGCCGCCGCACACCCGGCGATCTTCTCCATGACGGCTCGAATTGCGGCGTCCTGGTAGTAACGCCGGGCGCCTTCGCCGCCGGGGTAGGGTTGGAGCAGGGGGCGGGCGTCCGGCGATTCGAGGGTAAAGCCCATCCCTTTTTCATATCGTGCGCGAAGCTCGGCTGGCGTGGGAAACTCAGAGATTGGCTTTGGGTTGGAGGTCAGACCGGTGAAGCAGTCGAATTCGACGAACTGATGGCCGTTGGACGAGAAGACAAAGCGGACGTTGAGTCGCTTGCATTCGGAGTAGCCCTTGGCCTGGTCCAGACCATGACCAGCCGGAAGGTTCTCCTTCTTCGCCTCGATCAATGCGAGGGCAACCGGCTGCGTATCGACGTTGACCTTGACGCGGAGAACGTAGTCGATCTTCCCCCGGGAGCGGCGGCGAGCTTTGCCGTTGACGATTTCGACAGCGCCGGCCGTCTCTTCTCGCCGTATCAGGTCCTCGGTCCAGCCACGCTTATGAATGGCTGGGTCGATGAGCTTCGCTCGGGTATCGGCTTCGCTAAGATTCATTCCGCATCTGATTCAATTTGAGCACGGTGCTTCACCTACACTTATCAGATCGGCAAAAGCGGTCTGGGAAGCGCGTATGGGGTCCGATTGTGTCTCAAGGGGTCTTTTGTTTCAAGCGGACGGAAATCCTGACCCTGATGACGGATTTGCGGGCTCCTGCGGCGATCGGCTCCCTTGTCCATACGCCGAAACCCCTTTCAAAACCAAGGGTGGCGAAACGCTTCGTGCGCGGGCGATCGATTGTGAACGCGCGTAAATGGCCGGAAATGGTGTGTTCTGTCCGGATGTAGTTGTCTGCGTGGGGGAAGAGTTTATGATGTGCTTAAACACCGCGGTTTGGTTCCGCGCGGCGAAAGGCGATCTGTATGAATCACGCGGCGATTATCCGACAGTACCTGCGCGAGCGGCGCGACGAAGAGTTCGTTGCCGATGCTTATCCGTTTGTGACCATCTCCCGCGAGGCCGGGGCGGGCGGGCACACGCTGGCCCGCGAAATCCTCCGCAAGCTCGAACAAGTCCAACCGGGCGATTTTTCAGAAGGCTGGGAGGTCTTCGACCACAAGCTGTGCGCGCTGATCGCGGAGGACGAAAAACTCGGCGTCTCGTTTGACCAGTTGCTCACCGAGGAATATCGGTCGGAAGTGGGGCAGGTCGTCCAGGAACTGATCGAGCAGCGGGCCAAACAGTACGCGCTGTACACCCGCGTATTTGAAATCGTCCGCATGCTGGCGACGCTGGGCAAGTGCGTCATCGTCGGCCGCGCCGGCATGTGCGTTACCGCGGATATGCCGCTGGGCGTCCATGTCCGCCTCGTGGCCCCGGAGCCCGTTCGCGTGAAACGCATGATGAAATTGCTCGATGTGGGCGAGGAGGAGGCCCTTCGCAAAATGCGCGAGCAGGACCGGGACCGACACCGGCTCGTAAAGGATTTCTTCGGCAAGAACATCGATGATCCGCTGCTCTACGATGCCGTGCTGAACACCGACCGCCTCGCCATTCCAGAGATCGCGGAGGTGGTTGCGCGCATGGTGGTTCAAAAAATGGCGCGCTTCCGCAAGGCTGTCGCCAGCCGCCGCGCTTGATTCGCGCGCGGTGACGCTTTAAACTGACGTGTTTATTGAGGAGCCTTCGAACCACCCATGCCGGCTAAACCCGATCTTATTCCGGTCGAGCGCGACAAGCTGACCATCAATCCCGATTTCGACTTCAAGAACGATATCGCCGCGCGTCCGTTCGAGGACCTGCGCACGAACGAAATCGGGATGTTCAAGTGGACCGGCATCTACCACCAGCTCCAAAAGGGCTTTTTCATGATGCGCCTGCGCATCCCCGGCGGACTGGTCACAGCCGACCAGATGGACCGTATCGCGGATGTCGCCGCAAAATACGCGCAGGATCAAATCTGCATCACCACACGCATGACGGTGCAGTTTCACTGGCTCCGCAAAGAGGACCTTTACAAGGTGCTCGAAGAGCTGGCTGAGGTCGGGCTCGACTCGAAGAACGCCTGCGGCGATGTCACGCGCAACATTGTGACCTGCCCGCTTCAGGGTGTTTGCCCGCACGAGGTGAAGGACGTGCGCCCGATGATGCTGGCCATCGCCAACGATCACGAAATCCGCGACGAACAGCGCAACCTCCCGCGCAAGCACAAGCTCAGCGTGAACGGTTGCGGCCGCGCGTGCGGACAGACGCTGATGAACTGCCAGTCCTGGCATCCGGTCAAACGCACCCGCGCCGACGGCACGGAAGAGATCGGCTGGAAATACTACGCCGGCGGCGGACTCGGCGCGCGGCCCTACATGGCAAAGGCCATCTTCGAATGGGTGCCCGAGGACCTCGTCCTCAAGGTCACGCAGGCGGCGACGGAGGTCTATCGGCGCACGGGAAACCGCCGTGTGCGCGCATGGGCGCGGCTGAAGGTCGTCGTGGACGAAATGGGCGCACGCGGATTTGGCGAGGCGGTGCTGGACGTGATGCGTGAGCGAGGCATTCAAGGGCTCGACGCCATCGAGTTCGCGACGAAGCCGCCCGAGATTGGTGAACTCTTTACCGACGGGCAGGACGTCATCCCGCAGCGGCAGGCCGGCTTCAACACGGTCCGCGTGATGATCCTCCGGTCGGAAATGACCTCCGCGCATGCGCGCCAGTTCGCCGCCTGGGCGCGGAAATACGGCGACGGCTCGCTGATGCTGACGGCGCGGCAGAACATCCAAATCCGCTTCGTGCCGGATGCGCATGTCGAGCCGCTCCGCGCGGAGATCAAGGCCGCCGGCTTCGTGACCGACGGCCATGAGCGGCTGCCCGACATGGTCGCGTGCGTCGGCACCACGCAATGCAACCTTGCGGTGTCCGACACGCCGAACACGTATCGCCGGCTTTACGATGAACTCGCGTCGGACAAGCCCTTCTGGGAAAAGGTCGGCCAGTTGCGCATCCACATGAACGGCTGCCCGAACTCGTGCGCGCAACACTGGATCGCCGATATCGGCCTGCGCGGCATGCGCAAGGAAATGCCGACGGGCAGTGAGGAGGGGTTCACCATCTGCATCGGCGGCGGCTTGTCCGGACCGGGCTATATCGGCCAGTCGGTCTGTGACGTACCCGCGAGCGCCGTGGTGCCCACGGTCCGGCGCATGTTGGAGCTGTACTTGGAGCAGCGCGAAAGCCCGGCCGAAACGTTCGGCGCCTACGCGCGCCGCATCGGCGCCGCGCGCATGGCCGAAATGCTCGGCGTGCCGCTCGCGCCGCCCGAGCCGGTCAACGAGCGCAATCTCAAAATGCAGCGCGTGTTCGACGAGGCGATGAGCGAGACGTCGCCATGGTAATCGACATCGAAAAACAGATCCGCGAAGCCGAGTGGTTGATCGGCGTCAGCAAGTTCGATGATGCGATCGAGGCGCTGCGAACGCCCGACGCGCCGAACGACGCGCGCCGCTGCGCGATGCTCGCGAAGGCCTACCACGCACGCGGCGACACGCGCGGCGATGTGTATTCCAGCCACTATTTCGCGCTGCGCGCGATGGAGCTCGGCAGCACGGATGCGCAACTGCCCGGCATCGCCGGCATCGCCGCGTTCAAGAAGGAGCGCTACGCCGAGGCGGTCAAATGGCTGAAGCAATACGTGCGCGAGGAATCGGGCCACGCCTCGCATCACCTGCTCGGCGTTGCACTGCTGAACAACGGCCAGGCCGCGGAAGCCATCCCGCATCTCAAGCGCGCGGTGGAACTCGCGCCGAAGCGCACCGACTATGCGGAGGCGCTTGCGCGCGCGGAGTCTGCGCAACACGCCGCGCCCCGGACGTGGACGAAGGCCCCGCACGGACTCGGCGGGCCGAACGATATTCGCCCGCTCGGCGTGCCCACGCCCTATCGCAGCAACGCCGTTTCCACGCTGCGCGGGATCGGAACCCACGCCAAGGACCACTACTGGCTCGAGAAAAACATCCCCTGCCAGAAAGCCTGTCCCGCCGGCACGGATATTCCCGGCTACCTCGCGGCGATCTATCGCGGCGACTACGATCTGGCCTACAAGATCAACCTGCACGACAACGTCTTCCCCGCCGTGCTCGGCCGCGTCTGTTCGCGTCCGTGCGAGAGCGAGTGCCGGCACGGCTGGCAGGGACTCGGCGAGCCGGTCGCGATCTGCTTTTCGAAACGATCCGCCGCGGACTTCAAGACCCAGGGCCTCGTCGTCATGGACCCGTGGTTCCCGAAGACGGGCAAAAAAGTTGCCGTCGTCGGCGCGGGCGTGGCGGGTCTGGCCGCGGCGCGCAACCTCGCGCTGATGGGCCACGACGTCACGGTGTACGAAAAGCACGACAAGCCCGGCGGCATGATGAACCAGGGCATCCCCGAGTTCCGATTGCCGCGGGACATCATTGACCGCGAGATCGAACAAATACGGCGACAAGGCGTGAACATCGTCTGCAACGCGCCGGTAGGACCCGATCTCCCGCTCGAAAAACTGGTCGATGAAAACGACGCCGTCATTCTCGCCGCAGGCACACTGCGCCCCAATCTGCTGAACCTGCCCGGCGCCGATCTCCAAGGGATCCGGCACGGCCTCGCATTCCTGCTCGAGGCGAACGAGCTGCGCAAGGCGGACATCGGCGAGCACATCGTCGTGATCGGCGGCGGCTTCACCGCGATGGACTGCGCGCGCACGGCCGCGCGACTCGGCGTGCAGACGGTCGAGCTCGAGTTGGAGACTACCGAAAAAGGCGAGCCGGTGATCATGAAGCCCAAGGGCGAGTCGGTAAAGGTGCTCTACCGCCGCTCGCAAGCCGAAATGCTGATCACACCCGGCGAGCTGGAGGAACTGACCCACGAGGGCATACCGATGCACTTCATGGTCAGTCCGAAAGCCTTTATCGGCGATGCGAGCGGCCGCGTGAAGGCGATGCGATTTGTCCGTACCCAGCTCAGCGATCCCGATGCGAGCGGCCGCCGAAAACCGGTCGAAGTGGCCGGTTCTGAATTTGAAATTCCCGCCGACACGGTGCTCCTCGCCACCGGCCAATTCCCCGGCACGGACTGGATTGAAGGCGCCCTGCGGGAAAAACTGGTCGACAAAGACGAGTGGTTGTTGAGCGGACGCAAGCATCACACGGCCATCGATAAGGTATTCGTCGCCGGCGACTTCGCCACCGGCGCCAGCTCGCTGATTCAGGCCATTGCGCATGCGAAAGATACCGCGCGCCATGTGGACCGCTTCCTGATGGGCGAAGACCGGCTCCAGGATGTCGCGCTGGTAGAAGATGTGCAGCAGACCGGACGCATTCGCGAAATGGATTACGTCAATCGCCAGCCGATGCCGATGATCCCGCTCGAGCGCCGCTCGCTGACCGCGGAGGTGGAGACCGGCTACGACCCCGCGCTCGCGACGGACGAAACGCAGCGCTGCTATCTCTGCCATTTCAAATATGAAATTGATCCCGACAAGTGCATCTACTGCGACTGGTGCCTCAAAGCCAAACCGCGCCCCGACTGCATTGTCAAAGTCAGCGACCTGATCTACGACAGCCATGACCGGATCGTCGGCTACACGCGCGCGAAAAGCAGCGAGACGACCAAGCTCATCTGGATCAACCAGGCCGATTGCATACGCTGCGGCGCCTGCGTGGACGCCTGTCCGGTCGATGCCATCAGCATCCAGCGCGTCAGCAAACGAACCATGCGTGCTGTCGATCAGGCCATGACGGTGGATCTCCCGATCCGGTTCGAGGTCTAACCGCGCCGCCGGCTGGTGGCGGGTCTTGATTGAGTACGCGCGGCGATTCTATAGACTCGCGTTTTCCGTGATTGCACCCTGGGCACAAATTGACCTCGCCGCGCTGGACCGCAACGTGCGGGCCATGCGCGCGGCGCTGGGTCCGCGAACCTCGATCGTGATGGTCGTGAAGGCGAACGCCTACGGCCACGGCCTCACGCCCGTCGCCCGGCAGGCCGCGCGCTCCGGCGTGCGCTGGTTCGCCGTCGCCTATCTCCACGAAGCGCTCCACGTCCGCGCGGTCTGCGAGGACGCCGAGGTCGTCATCCTCGGCGCGGCGATGCCGGAAGACGTGCGCACCCTCATCGAGCATCGGCTCACCCCGATCATGGTCGATGAGGAGCACGGCCGCGCGCTCGCCTCGGCCGCCCGCGCGCGCGGGGCCGTGTTGCGCGCGCATCTGAAAATCGATACCGGCATGGGTCGGTTCGGTGTGCCCTGGACTCAAGCTGTCTCCGCCTACGAGCGGCTCGCGCGCGAATCCGGCCTGGAAATTTCCGGCCTCTGCACGCACTTCGCCTCCGTCGAACCGCGCAAGCCGTCGCTCGGCCCGACGCAAATGGAGCGGTTCCGTGAAATCGACGCCGCAATCGCGCATCGCGCGGCGACCCCGCTATTCCGCCACGTCTCCAGCAGCCGCGCATTTCTCACCCAGCCGGATTGGGATCTCGACGGCGTGCGGCCCGGCATCGCCGCCTACGGCTACGGCGCGCGCGAGCGCGGGATGCGCGTGGAGACCGAACCGCTGCTGCAGTGGCGAACCGGCGTGATGCAGGTCAAGCGCGTGCCCGCCGACTTTGCCGTCGGCTACTACAGCACCTACGTCACGCCCGCGCCGACTACGCTCGCCACACTGGCCGTCGGCTACGCCGACGGCTATTCCCGAGCCTTGAGCAACAAGGGGTTTGTGCTTATTGGCGGCAAGCGGTGCGCTGTTGTCGGGCGCGTGAGCATGAACTGGATCACCGCCGATTGCGGGCCCGACGCCGATGTCGCCCCCGGCGACGAAGCGGTCCTGATCGGCGCGCAGAGCGGCGAATCGATCTGGGCCGACGAACTCGCGCGGCTCGCCCGCACCATTCCCTACGAGATCCTCACGAACATCCATGCCTCCGTCGAACGGCACTACATCAGCTCGCCAAGTCTTCCGATCCTGTGACCCGCGGGCGGCGAAAAAGTTCCATGCTCTGTAAAAACGCCCGCGAAAAGTTCCATGCTCTGTAAAAACTTTTTTTAACACTTCCATGCTCTGTAAAATATTTGTTGCGCGCCCGGCGCTCCTGCGCCGAGGCGGATCACCCGCGTGGCCAGGCGGGCGATAAGGTCCGCGTCGTGCGTCGCGAACAACAGCGGGATCTTCAGCTCGATCAGGATTTCGAGCAGGCGCGCGCGCGCGGATTCGTCGAGGCCCGCGGTCGGCTCGTCAAGCAGCAGCGCACGCGGCTCCATCACGAGCGTCGTCGCCAGCGCGACGATGCGCTTTTCGCCCTCGGACAGCCGATACGTCGCGCGCCCGGCCAGGTGCGCGATGCCGAGTTGATGGAGAATCGCGCGTGTGCGCGCCTCGACGCGCTCTCGAGGCCAGCCGAGATTGAACGGGCCGAACGCGACATCCTCATCCACCGTCGTACAAAACAACTGATCGTCTGAATTTTGGAACAACAGGCCCACATGGCGGCGCACCTCCTCGAAGTCCGTCTCGGTGCGGCGGGGGCGGCCCAACGCGCATATCGCGCCGCGCTGCGGCGCGAGCAGCCCGAGGGCGAGGTGGAGCAGGGTGCTCTTGCCGGATCCGTTCGGACCGGTGAGCGCGATACGTTCGTCGGGCGCGAGCGCGAGATGGAAGTCGTCAAACAAGGGCGGCCCGCCCGGGTGGGCGAACGCCACGCCGCGAAATTCAAGGAGCGGTTCGCTCATGCAGCGCCCCATGCGGCGAGGCCGGCCGCGAGCGCGAGACCGGTGAGCGCAAACACCGCGTCTGCGGATCGGAACTGAAAATGGTGGAGCAGATAAAACTCGCCGCGATAGCCCCGGCAGCGCATCGCCGCGAGGATGCGATCCGCGCGGTCCACGCTGCGCACCAGCAACATGCCGAGCATGCGGGACACCGCGCGGTAGGTATGACGGTTCATGCGGGGGCGAAACGCGCGCGCACGCATCGCGCGCCACATTCGCTGGTGCTCGCTCCAGAGCACCTCGGCGTAGCGGACGGTGAAGAGCAGGAGATGCGCGAGCTTGCGCGGCACGCGGAGATGCGCGAGGGCGTGGCCGAGCGCGGACGCTTCAATCGTGCTGACCAGCAGGGTCAGGATCAGCAACATCGCGTTGGCCTTGCAGGTGGCGGTGAGCGCGAGACGCGCGCCGCGCTCCGGGTCGATCAGCGGCGCCGTCAGCCACCACAGCAGCAGGAGCGCATTGAGCGCCGCCACGCGCGGGAGGAGACGGGGCGCGGGCAGGCGGCAGAACAAAATCGCCGCAAGAGCGCACGCCCATGAAGCGGCGAGGATCGCTGTCCGCGACACGGCGGCGAGCGCGAGCAGAAGCGCCGCGCAAACGATGATACGCGCGCGGGGGTCGATGCGATGAATCGGCGAAGGCGTATCGATGTAGGAAAGCAGCGCCATGTCGAGATGCCCCAGTCTACTCGCGCGGGCCGGTGCGCGAAAGTCCGCCATCCGTCAGCAATTCCGGTTTTACACGCAACAGAAAGCCGGCGATGCCGGCTGTAATCGCGCCCTCGACCGCCATCAGCGGCACATGAGCGGCGAAGATCAGCCCGGCCGCGCCGATGAAACTGCGCTGCGAGAGGCCGAGCGCGGCGGCTGCGAGAAGACCGCTGCACGCGATCGCAAGCGCGGCCGCCGCGCCGGCGATGAGCGGAGCCCTGTGTGTCGCGTCCGGATGGGATCGCATCCAACCGCGCGCAATCGCGCCGAATACCGCGGCCGGTGCGGCGAGGATAAACGTGTTCACGCCTAGCACCGTCAATCCGCCAAAGCCGAAAAGAATCGCCTGGAGGAACAAGGCCACCAGCAGCGCGGGGAATGCGCGCCAACCCAGCAGGATGCCGCAGAGTCCCGACAAGATCAGGTGCACGCTGGAAGGCCCGATCGGCACGTGCACCAACGAGGCGACGAAAAAGACGGACGTCATGACCGCCGTGCGGGGAATATCCTCATCCCGCATCTCGCGCAAGCCGGCGGCGACTCCGACTGCGGCGAACGCCGCGCCGCCCACGAGCACGGGGCCCGACAGGATGCCTTCCGACAGGTGCATCGCTCAGCCTCGTTTGCGGGCGCGATACCACGCCAGCGTCCCGAAGAGGCCCCAGATGAATCCGAGTCCCGCGAGCAATTCCGCGCCTCGCGAGCGCGGTGCGGCTGGAGCCGTCGCGACGAAACCGGGATCGCGAACCTCAATATCGTGCGTCAGCGCATGGCCCATGCCGTCGTCGATCGAGACGCGCCAGATACCGCTGGTCGTTGGTTTGAAAAAAAACCGGCCCTCCCGATCAGACAGCCCCTCTTGAAAAACGCGCTCATCGCCCGGCGCGTATAGTTTGACTTCCGCGAAGGCGGCGGCCGACCCATCCGCGTAGCGCGCCTCGACGCCGACGCCGCCCGCCACCACCGCGGCTTCGATCCCGTGGGCCTGCGCGCGGACGGCCAGCGCGAGCAGCATCGCGAAGGGGCGCGCGATCAAGGCTGCACCTCGAACACCAGCGTCACGGATTGCGCGCCCACTTGCGCCATCGCCAGATGGCGTCCCGCGTGGCGCGGGATGAAGCCAGCCGGCTGGTCGCTGCGGCAGTCGAGCCACGTAGTCCCACCGGCGGCAGCCAGGATTTGGATGCGCGCCGTTACGGGGGCGCCGTCGCGCAGTAGCTCGAACGCGATGGGCGTTTTCACGCGCGCCGCGGAGAGCGGCGTACGGGGGACGATTTCCAACCCGCGCCCTTCCGCATAGGCATCCGGCCGATCATCACCATCGGCTGGGACGAGCACGAGTCGGGCCCACGCTTCGGGCTCGTCCAACGGGGGCCGTTTGATCGTGAGCGTCACGCGATGCGGCGTAGATTCGTCGATCGTCAGCCGCGCGATGCGTTCATTCTTGCCCGGTGCGGAGGTTAGCTCTCGCGAGGCCATCGGCGTGGCGGCGGTGAATGAACCGATGAGGCGATCGGCAAGACCGATGGCGGAGGAGGGGAAATAGTGGCCGCCTCGGATATACAGGACGACCTCCGCGCCCGCCGCCGGGCGCAGCGGTTCGGCATCGATCCAGATGTCGTGCCCGTGCGCGAGGCCGGTCGCGCATAAGAGCGTCAGGAAGATTCGTGTCAACGGCATGAAATCAGAAGCGATGCATGAAGGTGATGTTCGCGCGCGTATAATCGGCGCCCTTGCCGATCTCGAACCCGGTCTTGAGGAGCGTCTGCTCGTTCAATGGGATGTAAATGCCGGGCAGGATCGACCACGAGTTCGCGAAATCATCGAAGTCGCCCAGGAACTCGATTCCCGCCGCCGTGCCGTGCGGCTGTCCGGTGATGGATTCGCGCACACCAATGCCCCACATCTGCGTCTCTTCGCCGCCCTCCCACTCGGACGAGAGATTGACCGTGACGTTGCCGTGCACGCCGAAATTTCGAGTGAGGATCAGCTTCGCCTCATACACCTCTTCGTTGCCGAGCAAATCCCTGGCGCGCTGCATGGGCCGTTCATACGAGCCGGAGACGGCGACATCGATCGGCGCGCCTTCGGTGAGGCGATATTGGAGGGTGAAGGCCAGCGCCTCGAAAAAGGGCGAGGGTCCGAGGGGTTCGAATTCGGCCTGACGTTCTTCGAGCACGAGGCCGTTTTCGAACTTCGCATAGTGCCCGTGCACGTCGAACAGGAGACGGTCGGTGATGCCGTAGGCGATGCCCGGCGTGATTTCCCCATGATCCATGCGCGGATCGTTTTTATCCTCGCTGAAGTAATCGTAGTGAAGATGGAACAGCCATTCGCCCTTGCGCGCGGTTGAGTAGCTTTCCAGTTCGATGAACTCGAGCGCGTGGTGCGCGGCGGCGGGAAGCGCGATGGCGGCGGCGAGCAGGGCCAGAATCGTTCGCATCATGGATCGCCTTTCTCCAAACGTATTACGAAATAATGATTCGTAATACCATCATGCTGCGATTTGACAATCAAGTGAAATATTCGATGTGATCGGACGCGCGCCGCGAGTGTCGCGAACGCCTGCACGGCGTCATCGAAGGTGCGCCGCCCGGAAAGGAACTCGCAGCGCCGCGGACGGCCGTCGGCGGTGGACTTTGACCGGTAAAGACACTAGCATGGCGACGTTCTGCCGGTTATCCGCCGGCTGCAACGCGGGCATCAAACGTGAGCGGTACCCCCGAGATTTCCGTCTGTATCTGCACCTATAACGGCGCGCAGCGCATCGGCGAGGTGATCGCCGCGCTGGGCGCTCAACAGGCGCCGCGCGAAGCATGGGAAACCATCGTCATTGATAACGCGAGTAACGATGACACGCCTGCGGTCGTGGAGGCGGCGATCAACCGGCATCTGCCGGGTCGCGGCCGATGTGTACGTGAGATGAAACCGGGTCTCATGCAGGCGCGTCGGCGAGCGACCGCCGAGGCGCGCGGCGCGGCGATCGCTTTTCTCGACGATGACAATATTCCCGCGCCGGATTTTGTGGCGCGCGCACTGGAGGTGGTGAGAGGGCATCCCGAGGCGGGTATTATTGGGGGTCGTGTGTACGCGGATTGGATTGGCGAGCCTTCGGCTCTCGGCCGCGCGGTGGCGGATTTCGCGCTGGCGATCTGTGACCGCGGCGACCACCCATTCGCTTATGAAGAGGTCACCGGCGGACCGGCCGGCGCCGGCATGATTGTACGCCGCGCATTGATGCAGCAGATTTTTGAGGACACGGAATTGGCTGATCGGATTAGCGGCCGCGCCGGCGCATCGCTAATCAGCGGGGAGGACACCGCGATTGTCATTCGCGCGCATCAGCTCGGGTACACGGTGCGCTATGAACCGTCTGTGGTTCTTGCTCATCGTATTCCGGCATCCCGAACCACACGCGAATATTTAGTTCGTCTTTATGAGGGAATCGGTCGCGGGCAGGCGTTGTTGCGCCCGCTATTCGATCCGAAGGCGCGTCGGCCTTTGCTCGCGCTCCTGATCGCGTTCAAGGATGTTGCGCGCTGGCTGCGAGGCCGTGTGGCGGGGCCTAGCCGAACGCTTCGCGAGCAATTTGGAACTCTTGCGGGCGAGGTTCATGATCTTCAGCAGCGTCAGCTTTACGGGCGCTTCAGTCAGACGCTGCGGGAGGTATTTCGTTGAAGATCGCCCATATCACGGCCTATTGCCCCGGGGTCAGCACGGGTGGCACAGAACGCTACATTTCCGATTTGATTACCGGTCTCGAACGGCGCGGTGTGGACAATCGCGTGGTCTGGCTCGCCTCGCCCTTTGACCCGCCGACTGAGCGCGCTTCGATCATGCGCCTGCCGCGCGCGCCGATGCGGGTGGACGATCCGCCCCCCGAATTGGCCGCTCGGACGCGCGAGTGGTTGCAATCTCTGGATCGCCCCGATCTACTGCATTTTCACACACTGGGGCGGTCGGAGGCTGTGTTGGCCACTGCGGCTGGGGCAAACGCCATCCCGTATGTGTTCACGTTCCACAGTCCGGCGTGGACGTGCCGCCGCGAAACGCTCTTGCGATGGGGGGGCGCGGTCTGCGACGGGGAGGTGCGCGCGCTTCGCTGCGCGGCCTGCAAGGTTCAGGAGCGTCTTGAAAGTCCGCCGTGGATCGGCTGGCTCGGGGCGTTGGCCTCCGCCGTGGCGGGGCCTGTGGTGCCGCCGGGACCGTGGCGTCGGCGTCTGGCGTTCACGCCGGACACGGCGCGCTACCGGCGCGTCGTCCGTTCATTTCTCGCCGCGTGCGCGCGGTCAATTGCATGCGCCGAATGGAGCATTCCGGTGCTCACGGCGAACGGCGCGCGACCGGAAACGATTTTGCATATGCCTCAAGGCGTGCCCGAAGGCTTCGCGCCCGCGACGGTATCCGCGAACAACAACCGCGAGGTGTTTGTGGTGGGGTACATCGGGCGCATGCACGAGGTGAAGGGCGTTCACATTTTGATTGAAGGCTTTCGCCATGTTCGCTCGCCGCGTGCCCGCCTGCGTGTTCATGGCTGGAGCGATGCCCCGGAGTTGCGAAGCTACGGCGAACGATTGAAGCGCCTCGCGGGCGATGACCCCCGCATCGAATTTGTGCCCGAGCAGCCTCCCGCTTCGATGCCGGCGGCGTACGCGCAACTCTCGCTGCTGGCTATTCCTTCCGTCTGGCTGGAGACCGGTCCTCTGACGCTGCTCGAGGCGTTGCATGTCGGCGTGCCGGTGTACGCGTCTGCCCGTATGGGACAGCGCAGCCTGCTTGATCGCTATGGTCGTCTGGTGGATCCAAATACACCGGCCGCGTGGGGGGCAGCCCTGACGCAGGCATGCGAAATGTTTGAGCGCGGCGAATGGAAACCGGTCGAGCTGCAGGAGCCCATACCGTCGATGAGCACGGTTGCGGCGCGCATGGACGATGTCTATCGCGAGGTCTGCTCTGCGACAATGCGACCGGTGCGATCCAGCGCCGCCGACGGCGGGGCCTAGTGAAGATGGGGGCCGGCGGCGCTCATGGTGAGTGTGCCGTCTTTGACGCCGCGCAGGGCGATGAGGCGGTCGGCCAGGGCCTTGGCGCGGGAGGCTTTGCCGCGCACGATGATGACTTCGAGGCAGTCGTCGTGGTTCAAGTGAATGTGGGTGGTGGATACGACGTCGTGGTGGAACTGGTGCTGGAGCTCGGTGAGCTTGTCTTGCAGTTGGCGCTGATGGTGGTTGTACACGAGGGAGATCACGCCGACGACTTCGCGGTCGGCTTCCACCTCGCGGCTGACAAGCGCCTTTCGGATCAAATCGCGCACCGCCTCGGAGCGGTTGACGTATCTTCGATCCTTGAGAAACCGGTCGAACCGCGCGAGCAATTTGTCCTCCAACGAGACCGTGAACCGGCGCAGCATGGCGGTTCCTCGCGAGATCACCCGAGGTATTCGCGTTCGAGCGCCTCGTAGCGATCGATGGCCTGGCGGACGTAGGCGCGCTTTTCGGTATAGTCGCCCGGAAAGAAGCTGCCCTTGAATCCCGCGACGACCACATTGCGCAGTTCGCGCGGCGTGAGTTTAAGGTGCTCGACGGCCAGCATGATTTCGCGCGTGACCGTGGTGTTGGAGACCAGCCGGTTGTCGGTACAGATGCTCACGGAAAGATTGCGGTCGAGCATGTTGCGGAGCGGATGCTTCGCGATCGTTTTCATATGCGGCAGGGTCTGCAGGTTGCTGGTGAGGCAGACCTCGATGCAAATGCGCTGGCTCGCGATGTAGTCGGCGAGGTGTCGCACATACGCGGCAGGATCCTCGATGTCCGGGTCGCGGATCATGTCCTCGGCGAAGAGCCAGGTGCCGTGTCCGATGCGGTTCGCGTAGCAGTCGGTGATGGCCTGGAAGATGGATTCGGGCCCGTATGCCTCTCCTGCATGCACGGTCTTGCGGAGGAAGTGGCTGTGCGCAAACTGAAAGGCGGCCTTGTGGTCCTCGGCCGGGTAGCCGGCCTCGGCGCCGGCGAGGTCGAACGCAACGACGGGCAGGCCGAGGTCATGTTTGAACACCGCTGCCGCGCGAGCCAATTCGAGCGAGGCGGCGGCGAAGACCTGCTTGCGGGGCGCAAAATGCATGAGCTGCGTGATCCCCTTGTAGTAGGGCGACATGTGCTCATTAAAGAAGCGCAGCGCGCAGACGATGATGCCGAAATGGAACGGGATATCGCGCCCGGCCTTCACGTCGGCGGAGCGGTTGTGCTCTTTCTGGGCGCGCTCGAAGCCTTTCACCGCCGCGCGGACCACGGCGTCCATCGGGAACCCGTCGCGCGCGTGGAGCTGCGGGGCAAAACGGGTCTCGACATAGCGCACACCCTCGGCGATGTGATCCTGCGCGAGCTCATAGGCGATGCGCTCGATGTTTTCGGCGTTTTGCATCACCGCGCAGGTGTAGGCGAATCCGGCAAGGTAATCGGGGAGGTCTTTGTAGAAGTCCTTAAAGACCTTTTCACGTAGGCCGGCCTCGCTGTAAGAGGGCAGCTTGACCTTGCCCGCCTTGGCGAGTTCGACCAGCGTCGGAATGCGGAGCGAACCATCGAGATGGACGTGCAACTCCGTTTTGGGGATTCGCCGGACGAATTCCTCGGTGATGGTTTTGGGCATGATCGTGCTCATGGGGCGGGACGCTCTTCGGGCGTCAATTCGCCGCCGATGATGGAGGCGCCGCCGTCGACGTAGATCGTCTGGCCTGTAATTTTCTTCGAGAGCGGTCCGAGCAGGAAGGCGGCGGCGTTGGCGACTTCGGTTTTCTCTTCGTACACATTCCATGGCAGCGGGCTGATTTTCTGCCAAGTGCCCGCAAGCATGTCGAAGTGGGGGATCGAGGTTGCGGCCTTTGTGGCGACAGGTCCGGCGGATACCGCGTTGACGCGGATCAGGTCGCGTCCATGGCGGCGCGCGAGCGCGCGGACAATCGCTTCGAGGGCTGCCTTGTTGACGCCCATCCAGTTGTAGTGGGGGAACGCGAGGCGCGACTCGAAGGTGAGCGCAACGACCGCGCCCCCGCCCTTCATGTGGGGATAGGCATGGCGGACGACGGAGGCGAGCGAGACCGCGCTGATGTGGAAGGCGGTTTTGATATCCTCGATCGCGTCGGTGTGGAACTCCGCGCCGAGGCAGGTCTTCGGATTTGCATAGCCAATGGAGTGAACGACGCCGGCGATCTCGCCGAGGCCGGCGAAGAAGGTCTTCAATTCATCCTCGATCGTCACGTCGCAGAAGCGGATGTCGAGCGCGGCGATTTGCTCGGGGGTGAGGTCCTTGCTGCGGTCGAAGAAGATGCGCTTCAGGCGCTCGTTTTGAACGGAGTAGACCACCTTGCCGCCGTGCTGTTCGATGACGCGTCCGATCGCGAACGCGATCGAATCGCTATTGAGCAATCCCATGACGACGTATGTTTTACCGGCTTCAATCATTGCGGACCTCCAAATGCGTGCACGGGGAGACGGTCGCATACTCGCACCCGTCGTTTCAAGCTCGCCCTTTGGCCGATGCCGCGCCATAATGGCATTATGAAACGTATCCTACTGTTGGGCGCACTGCTGTGCGCGGGAGGAATGGCCATGACTGCGAGCTGTCGCGCCGAGCCCGACGCGCCGTCGGATGATGTCTTCGCGTCGTCGCGGAGTGCCATGGTTGCGCACCAGATAGCGGCGCGCGGGGTACGGGATCCGGCGGTTCTCGATGCGATGCGCGCGGTGCCGCGCCACCGGCTGGTGCCGGAAAATGTCCGCGCGTTCGCCTATGAGGATACGCCGCTGCCGATTGGGTGGGGGCAGACGATATCCCAGCCGTACATCGTGGCGCTGATGACAGAGTTGGCGCAAGTCAAGCCGGGGCATCGCGTGTTGGAAGTCGGAACGGGCTCCGGCTATCAAGCCGCCGTGCTGGCGCAAATGGGCGCGCAGGTGTGGACCATCGAGATCGTGGAGCCGCTCGCGGAACGCGCGCGCGTCGATCTGTTGGCGATCGGCTACACGAATATCCACGTCCGCGCGGGCGACGGTTATCTGGGTTGGCCGGAGGCCGCGCCGTTCGATTCGGTGCTGGTGACGGCGGGCGCCACGCATGTTCCGCAGCCGCTGGTGGACCAACTGAAGCCGGGCGGGCGGATGGTGATTCCGGTTGGGTCCACCCTTCAGAATCAATCGCTGCGGTTGCTGGTCAAACTGGAGGACGGGACGATTGAGGAGCGCGATGTGCTGCCGGTGCGTTTTGTTCCGCTCACGGGTGAACACGCGGAGCGAGGCGGTCCGAAGACGCCGGAGTAACGATCGCATGCGCCACACGCGTGCGCGCGCCGCGGGCGCACGCGATCCCGCTATCCGCCGCGCAGCGCTCGGACGACTTGAAGCGCCTGCGGATCGTTGGGACGAATTTTGAGTATTTCGAGCGCGGTGTTTCCCGCTTCTTGCCATCGGCGGGCTGCGGCATGCGATTGCAGGGTGAACGAGAGCCATTGATAGGCATCGTTCGTATTCGCCGGGACAAATGAGGCCATTGCGGCGGCGGCATGCTCGATGCGCTGCATGTAGATGCAGACGCGAAAAATTTGCAGGCAGACGCCGAAGTCCGACGGGCGAATGGCGAGGCACTGCTGAAGCTTGCGTATTTTCGAGTCGAAATCGTCATCCGTGCCGCCCCACCGCCCTTCGCGGAAAAGCCGCACGAATGCATAATTGGCCTCCGCGCGCCGCAGAGTCTCTTCCGCTTCCGGATGCGCGCCTCCGGCGAGGCGAATCGCCTCCCGGGCGTGCCACGCGGCCTCGAAGACCTGGTCGTCGACCAAAAACTCCCGCGCGAGCGCCAGGTGATAATCCGCAGAGGCGGCGATGGCGCGCACGCGCTCGGCGAGGTCGGGCGCAATGGCGCACGCGAGTTCGACAGCGAGAAGCTCCTCGGCGAATTCAAAGATGTGGATCGCGTCTCGCATAAATATGTCGATGGCGTCGCCGAATTCGCCGGCGGCCTTGCGCGCTTGAATCTCTTCCAGCACACGATACGCGTCAAAAAGCTCGGCATGCAGATGGCGCGCGGCGACGCGCTGCTGGATATCCACGTAGGCGCGATGCAGCGCGGCATATCGCGCCTCCGGTTCGGCGGGGAATCCGGCTTTTCGATAGGCGAGGGCCGCGGTGTCGGAGATAGCCGGCAGGGGGCGCCGCTGGGATGAGGGGCGGGTGAAGATCATCGTGCGCGCATGCGCGTCGCGGGTCATCCGGGCCATGTGCTCCAGGTTGCGCTCAAAGCGATCCGGCGCGACGCGGATGCGGGGCCACCGAACGTCGAGTCGTTCCAACAACAGACCCAACAGGTGATAGCCGCGGAGCGCGGCGACGCGCCTCGCGCGTGGAGCGCCATCGCCGGCGCCATGGAGCGGCACGAGGATGTCTTTTTCGTGATCGGCGTAGCCGTCGTCCGCGACGTTCGCGTCATTCCATCCGTGGTAGATGATCACGAGGTCGGGCTTGCGGGGGAGCCCCCAGCGCTCCAAGGCCATCACGCTTTGATGCGTGGAGTAGGAGGAGCATGCGATGTTGAGCATCTCGTAGCGGTTGACGCCCGCCGCGGCATTCAGCAGGCGGATGGTGCGTTCCGGATAGGGCCGATTGGCGCCGTGCGTGGTGGAGCCGCCCAGGAAAGCCACGCGGTATTTGCCGGGCTCCTTCTGAAACGGGATTTCGGGTTTGCGGAATCCATATCGATCCGTGTGCAATGTGTTCGGTTCGGAAATCCACAGGTAGCCCGGCGGCGCGAAGCTCGTCTGAATATAGTATTCGTAGGTTCCCGTAAATCCGGCCACCGTGGGCTTCCACAGGAGTTTCTGGCGCGGCGTGTGCCGGAAGCCGATCGCCCGCAGGGCGCCTTCGAGCGCGCCGAAAAATGCCAGTGTGACGACCGCGGCCAGCGCGATCCGCTTAGCGAAGTAAGCCGTCCGCGACGCGCGCGCCGCCGGAGGGGCGGGGGGCGCGGGGGTGGGGGCGGATCTTTGTTTTTTCATGGGATGCGCTCGTTCTGGGGTTTGGAGTTGAAGATAAAACTGGAGATGCGCATCGCGGCGGCGAAGAAACGGCCCTTCGGCGTAAGCGACCAGCGCCCGCCATCCGCGCGAACAAAGCCCGCATCGCGCATACCCTCGAGCCGGCGGCGCACCATGTCGTCCACCGGATAATGCGCGAGCATCGCATCGAGTGTGGGCGGGCCGCCGGGGTGCTCCAGCAATTCAATCACCATGCGCAGGGTGACCGCGCGCTCGACGTGATAGAAGCATTCCACATAGCAGAAATAAAACAGCACGTGCAGCAAAACCCCCATCCCGTATGCGGCCCCGGGATGTTCGATTCCCGCCAGGGCCGCGCGCCATTCGGGGTTGCGCCACAAAACAAATACGATCGCCGGGACCAACGGCAGCGCCAGCAGAAACGCGCGCGTCATCGCGGGCATCCGATGCGGGGTGGGGCGGATGTGCATCGCCACAAGATGCAGAATCACCCACGTCAGCGTGGCGACGAGCGCGGCTATGACGCCGATGGCCATGCTATCCGCCCCTGCCCAGGTTGAGAAAACGCTTGGCAAAGAGACCGATTTTCGCCGCGCGTACGCCGCGCGGCGTCAGGCGGCACACGCGCTGTTCATCCATGACGATGTATCCTTTGGAAATCAGGAACGGAATGCGCCATCCGTAAATCTTATCCACGCCGTCGGTCCCGCGATACGCATTGACCAGGTCTTCTGTGGGGCGAGGTCCGTTGTGAAGCAGCAGCATAAGAGATGTCGAAAATCCGCCGTTGAACGCAAAAAAATAGTCGATGAAACTGTGGATATTCAGCACGAGAATCAAGGCGCCGGTCGCCGCATCGACCCACACATGCGTGGCCTGCCACTCGGGCGGCAAAAAACCGAGATCGACGGGCAGCAGGACGTAGGCGGCGACGTACACGGGGATCGACAGTCCCATCATCGGAAAAAACAGCTTCCCGTGCCGTTTGACGCGGAGAACGTGGCAAAGGATCGCCCCGAGGGGAACGTACGCGGCAAACACGAACAGCGAAACCAGAAGACCTTTCATGCGAAGACCTCCCGATGCACGTCTTCAAGACGCTGCGACAAGCGCTCGAGCTGAGCGGACCGGCGCTCGGCGACATTCATGTCGGGTTGCGCATATCCGCGGCGCGCGGAATCAACCGGCATGAACTCATTGAGCAAAATACAGCACCATTTGACGGCAAAAACGGGATAGAGCAAATGTGCGCGCGGGGCGAAACGTTCGATGGGGACGCCCGCCGTTTCCGCCATCGCGCATTCTACCGCCGCGTAACGCGATGTTGGCGGCGGCACGGCAGGCTGCAGGAAAAAGTCCGCAAGCGTCTTGGCCGGATCGTCCCATCCCGCGTATTCGAAATCGAAGAAGCATAGCGTTCCGTTCGCGCGACGCCGCGCATTGTGAAAACCGAAATCCGACGGCGACAGCGCCTGATTCGATCGAGGAACAGGTTGATCCGATTCCTGCGCAACCGCGCGAGCGAGGCGCTCGCGATAGGTTGCCCAGATCGGTATCAGGCGCGATTGAATCATTGCGCGGGCGCGGTCACATTCCGGGATGCCGGCCGGAATGCGATCGAGGCGTCGCACCCGGTCATCGACTAGCGCGACGTGGCCTGCAATGGTGTCTCGCATATCGGCGGCAAGGGGAAGCGACTGCGCGCTGGGGTCATCGCGATGCCGGTTCAGCTCGCGAAAAAAGGCGATCGCCTGATCCACGTCCGCTTCGTTGACGGCAGCAGGCGTCACAGATGATCCCTCGACAAATTCCATCAGCGCCAGCCCGGACGATTCGTCTGCCGCGAGGATGCGCGGCGTCCACGTCAATCCCCGACCCGCGCAGAAACGCAGGAAGGCGGTTTCCGATGCAAAGCGATCGCGCGCGTCGTCGGGATGCCGAAAGTAATGTTTGAGGAAGAAATGTTGCCCGCCCGCCGTCACGCGATAGGCGCGGTTGTTCCGTCCACCCGGTTGCGGGACGATGGAGATATCGCGGTTCGGACGGCCGGCGTTCGCCAGCAGGCGCCGGGTTGCTTGGAGCATGTCATGGAACGAAGCGGATTCCATCTAGCCCAACATCAACTGCTGTATGTGCTCCCAATCGTGCGCAATCAGCCAGCGTGGGTCGGCTGCCGCGCGCCGATCGGGATCGAAAAGGATACGCCGCGTATGTTCGGGGAAGGCGGGCTCGGCGAGAAATTCCGGAAGATCGTCGATGAACCATTCGCACTGGAGGGCGGCAATTCGCGCGAGCTTGGCCTCTTTGGTCGGCTCGAGAAAGACCCGCTCGGGCCGCACCTGCCCGACGGCGGCGCCGACAAGTCCGTTCGATTCCAGCCAGGCGCGGGCGCATGCCTGCAGGTCGTAGGGCGGGCCTCGGAACGGGCGGGGCGTCTTGTGGCTCACGATGGCTGCGCTCGCGCCGCTCGCCTGGAGAGCCGCGATGCCCGTTTGAACATTCGGAAAGGGCTTTGCCTCGGCGAGGCCGGGGCCATACACGTAGCCCTGTAACAAGGTAAAGTCCTCGTCGCGTCCGGCCCGGCGGAGATAGTCGCGCACGTCGTCTTTCCCGAGCGGGACCGTCGCGGGGATCAAGCCGCGCGCCACCGCATGGCGATGAAACACGCCGCGGTAATCAATAATGGTGTTGTCGAGATCGATTCCGATGGTGCGCATGACTGTGGCGGTATCCCGCCCTGAAAACGCCGCGAGTGTAGGGGATTGTCCCGGTAAATCAACCGCCGGTGTGCCGCGCGCGCGCCTCCACCCCCCTCGCCGCGCGCGATTGCCCTTGCCAGACGTCTTGAGGTTTCATAAATTTGTGAAAGATGAAAACGATTGAACTGAATGCGGCGTCGGAGGCGCGGGAGCGGCTGGTCGAACTGGGCGGGCGCACGGCGCAGGACCTCGGACTCGGGCGGATCGCCGGACAACTGCTGGCGTACCTTTATTTCCAGCCCGCGGAGTGCTCGCTCGACCAGATCGAGCAGGACCTCGGCTTGAGCAAAGCCGCCGTCAGCACGGCGGCGCGGCAATTGGAAGCGTTCGGTCTGATCCGCCAGGTCTGGAAGCGCGGCGATCGGCGCAACTATTACCGAACGGCCGACAACCTCGGCGTCGCGATGCAGCAGGGGTTGATGGCGCTCGTGCGCAGCAAGCTGGAAGCGGCCGGGGCGGAGATGGACGAGATTCGTTCGCTGATCGACGAGGCGCGCCGAGCGGAGCGCGACGCTTCTGATCTCGCCTTTCTGCACGACCGTCTCAAACGCGCGAATACGCTGCGCGAGCGGCTCGCCGCGCTGCTCAACAGCCGCATCGTAAAGTATCTCGTTCGTTAGGAGCATGCGATGACCCATAATCTTTTCAAATCCTCCTCGCTTGTGGATGCGGAGACGCGCCGCGGCGTGATGGGTCAGTCCGGCGCGGTGGTCTGGTTCACCGGCCTCTCGGGGTCCGGAAAATCCACTCTCGCAAAAGCGTTGGAGAAGGCGCTGATCGACCGACGCCATCCGGCCTTTCTGCTGGATGGCGACAACCTGCGGCACGGGTTGTGCCGGGATCTGGGGTTCGGCGCCTCGGATCGCGCTGAAAATGTCCGCCGCGCGGCGGCCGTCGCGGCGTTGATGGCCGACGCGGGCCTGCTCTGCGTCACGGCCTTCATTTCCCCGCAGCGTGCGGCGCGCGAAACCGCGCGCGACTTGATCGGCCGAGATCGCTTTGTCGAGGTGTACGTCAGCACGCCGATCGAAATCTGCGAGCAGCGCGATTGCAAGGGCCTCTACAAGCGGGCTCGCGCGGGCGAGGTGCGGGACTTCACGGGAATATCGGCCCCCTACGAACCGCCCGAGAAACCCGACCTCGCGATCGATACGTCGCAGGTTTCCACCGCGCTCGCGCTGGAACAACTGATCGACGCGCTGCAGCGCCGGGGATTTTGGACGCCGGCGACATGACGCGGGTGATACATATTCGCGCCCGGCGCGGCTGGTTCGGTTTTGACGTGCGGGAGTTGATCGATTCCCGAGACGTTTTGTGGATGCTGGTGACCCGAGACTTGTCTGCTCTGTACAAGCAAACCGTGCTCGGTCCTCTTTGGTATGTCTTGCAGCCGTTGCTGATGACGGTTGTCTTTACAGTGATCTTCGGCCATGTCGCCCGCATTCCGACAGACGGCATTCCGCCATTCCTGTTCTATTTGAGCGGGATTGTGTTCTGGAACTATTTTCAAGGCGTTCTTAATCACGCTGCGACCTCCTTTTCAGCGCAATCGCACATCCTGACCAAAATCTACTTCCCGCGCTGGTGGATTCCGGTCTCGGGCGCCGTGATTCAGTTGGTCCATTTTGCGGTTCATTTTCTCTTGCTGGCGAGTTTTTATGTGTATTTTGCGGCGCGCGGAGCGGATGTGCGCCCGACCATTTGGATGGCGTCGATTCCGCTTCTGTTGCTGCAAACGGCGGCGGCCGCCCTCGGAGCCGGTTTGTTGATTTGCGCGGCGACGGTCAAATACCGCGATCTGCGCTTTGCCCTTCCGTTTCTCATTCAACTGGGCCTTTACCTGTCGCCGGTCGTATATCCGCTCTCGGCGGTTCCGGATAATCGCCTGCGCCTCCTGCTCTCGCTCAATCCGGTAACGTCGGTGATCGAAGCCGCGCGGCGCGGCATTACAGGGCAGGGAGCCGCGGACGCGGTCCTTATGGCATCCGGGCTGCTGGTGACGCTGTGTCTTCTCGCGCTCGGCGCGTTGCTGTTCAATCGCGCGCAGCGCACGTTTGTGGATACCCTATGAGCGCGCCGGTCATCGAGTGCAGAAAACTGTCAAAGCGCTACCGCCTCGGCGCGATCGACCGCCACACGCTGGCGGACGAAGTGAAATGGATCTGGGCGCGTCTGCGCGGTCGCGATCCCGGCGCATTGTTCGGCCATATCAACAAACCAAGGCCGCCAGCCGGCCTCCACATCGCGCTCGACGAAGCGACGTTTGACGTATGCCCGGGGGAGGCGGTCGGATTGATCGGCCACAACGGCGCAGGAAAATCCACGCTGCTCAAGCTGTTGTCCCGCATCACCGATCCGACGTCGGGAGAGGCGTTTTTGCGCGGCCGCATCGGGTCGCTGTTGGAGGTGGGCACGGGTTTCCATCCCGACTTGACGGGACGCGAAAATATCTTCATGAGCGGCATCCTGCTCGGCATGCGGAAACAGGAGGTCAAGGCGTGCTTTGACGAAATTGTAGAATTTTCAGGCGTGGAGGCGTTCATCGATACGCCTGTCAAGCGCTACTCCAGCGGCATGTTTGTCCGGCTGGCCTTCGCCGTGGCGGCGCATTTGCGGACGGATATTCTGTTGATCGACGAAGTCCTCGCGGTGGGCGATGCGGAGTTTCAACGCAAATGCCTCGGCAAAATGGAACGCGTCGCGAACAGCGGCCGCACGATTTTATTTGTGAGCCACAATCTCGCCTCCATCCGGAACCTCTGCAGTCGCGGAATTGTGCTCAGCCGCGGCAGGATCGTCTATGACGGCGCAGTCGGCGAAGCCGTTTCCCACTACCTGCGCAGCTATACGGAAGAGATCGCAAAAGGCCGCTACCGAGCGTCTCCCGAGGCGTCAAGCCGGACCGATGCGTGGATCGAGGAAATCTGGTTGGAGTATCAGGGAAACCCATCGGGCGCCTGTGTGTCCGGCGAGGATGTCGATCTCGTGATGCGTTATCGCTCAACCCTCAGTGGCGTTCCGCTGCACGCCTCGTTCGCCATTTATGACGATGCGCACCAAAAGTTGCTTCAGTTGGGGCAGCAATATACGCAACCGGAGGGCGCCCGAGCTGCGTCAGAGGGCTGCATTCGATGCCGCATCCCGCGCATCCCGCTCATGGCGGGCCGATACAAACTGAATGCCGCCCTGCATGTGCGGGGCGCGCTGGTCAGTCATGTTCAGGACGCCTTTTGGTTTGAGATCGAACCGGGCAACTTTTTCGGCAGCGGCTTTTTGCCGAATCCGGTCGAGACGCGCTTTCTGGTGAACCAGCATTGGCAGATCGAATCATGAATCCAACACGCGCCAGGCCGCGCATGCGCGACCGCCTTTATGCCGCACTTCTCGATCGCCTCGGTCTTCGCGAGGCGTATGAATTGACGCATCGCGGTTATCTCGCGGAGCGCGGATGGTTCGCGTCGTTCGGCACGCAGCCGCCTTGCGATGGTCGTGGGCGTCCCGCGCCCTGGATCAATTATTCCGCCATCGAGTTTCTTGACGCACGCCTGTCCGCTTCGCTGCGCGTGTTCGAATATGGCGCGGGGCAGGGCACCCTCTGGTGGGCCTCGCGTGTGGCCGAGATTGTAGCGGTCGAACACGACTCAACGTGGGCGGAGCTGCTGCGGCCTCGCTTGCCGCCCAATGCCCGACTCTTGTCGATTCCGCTCGAGGCCGGTTACGTGCGCGCGATTGCGCAGGCGGGGGGCGTATTTGATGTGGTGCTGGTCGACGGACGCGAGCGCGTTGCCTGCGCAGGCGTCGCATTCGATTATCTTTCGCCAAACGGCGTCTTGCTCTTGGACGACGCAGAACGCGATCGGTATCGCCCGGTATTTGAAGCCGCCCGAGCCCGAAATTACCGCAATATCGTGATCAGCGGTATGAAGCCCAAAAGTTTCGATGCCAGTTCGCTGGCGATGTTCTATCGGTCAGATAACAATGTCCTCGGCATCTAAAACCCACGCGGCCCCTCCATCGGGCGATTCCTTTGCGATCACGGTCCTGATCCCTGTTCGGAATTATGGCTATTTTTTGCGCGAGGCCCTCGACAGCGCCCTCTCGCAGATCGAACCGAGCGACGCGGTGCTGGTGGTGGACGACGGATCAACGGACGATACGCCGCGCATTGTGCAGGAGTATCGCGATTATGTGCGCGCGATGCAAACGGGCGGAATCGGCGTGTACGCTGTGCGGCAGCGCGCCTTGGAAACAATCAATACGCCGTGGTTTTTTAACTTGGATGCGGACAACCGATTGCGGCCTCGCGCGCTCGCGCGTCTGCGCGAGGCGGCCCTCCGCCACTCGGACTGTCCGGACGCCGCATTTTTTTATCCTTCGATTCATCGCGTGGGGCAGGGCAGCAACAAGCGAATCGCGGCCGAGCCATACGATTTGTCGGGCCTCATAATCAGAAATCGGCTGGATATGAATGCCTTGATCCGCACGGAGGCGGCGCGCGCGGTCGGATTTGATCCTGATCTGCGAGCACAGGGCGACTACGATTTCTTTTTGCGCGCAATCAAGCAGGGCTATCGCGGCGTCCCGGTCCCGGAGGCCGTCGTGTACTACCGCGTCCATCCCGACAGCATTTCACAGACCATGCGCAGAACGGCACAACACACCAGCGTCTGGCGCCGGCTCATGCGCAAGCATGCGGACCTCTACACCCCCGCCGATCGCGCGAAATCGCGGCTGGAATTGCGCAATCGCATCTGCCTTTCTCTCATCGCGGCCCGCAATCCTCATGCGGGACCCGGCGTGCGGTTGCGGCAGTTGAGCCGCTTCTTTCTTTATGGCGCGCGACATGCCGAGTTTCAGCGCCAACTGGCGTACACCTGGTCGCCGGCGCGTTATTTCCAAGCCTGCGTTTCGCCGTGCGACCTCTTTTACCTATTCCCGCATCAATACTGGCTGGCGGAGGCGCTCGATCTCTATGAAGGTGGAGAGACTTCCGTAGCGGTCGATGACATGCTCGGGTATGCGCACGCAGGCGCATGGGGATGGAAAACCGACCACAACCTTCGCTATCATCCTTTGATACAGAGCGACGTGCAACAGGCCGATATCGCTTCGCTCACGGCCGAAATCCAAAAGCTGGCATGGCAGGCGCGCCGCGCCGCGTGCATTATCGCGGCGACGGCTGAATGGGGTGTCGCCGCAGCCATCGCGATGCAGCGAGGTCGGTGGCGTCGCCCGCTGGTCATGGCGTGGCGCTCGAACTCCTCCACCTCTGCGCTGCTCGAGGATGCGCGCTATCGCAGATGCATCGTGGAAGCAGATCGTGTGCTGACCTGGAATCGCGCCGACTTCGATCAGCTCGCCGCGGCAGGGTGCCCGGCATCCGCGCTTCGTCTGCTGCCGCCTGCAGTGGACGGCACATTCTGGAGCGCGGAAGCTGATGCGCGCACATTCGCTGCCTATGATGCCCTGACGATCGGCGAGGCGAATTGGGTGGATCTCCCGCGTCTCTGCGCGCTCGCCCGACGGGCGCCCAGCCGACGATTCGCCGTGCATCTGCTGGGCGCGGAGTCGGCGGCCGGTGTACCGATGCCGGAGAATCTGCGAGTGTTCGGTTCGATTCCGTACACCACCATGCGCGCGCGGATGCAGGCCGCGCGCGCAATCGTACTGCCGATCCACGCGAATAAAATGGGGTGCGCGCAGCCATGGCTGCTGCGCGCGTTATCCATGCGCAAGCCTGTGCTTGTGATGGGTTGTGCCGGCGAAGACATACGCGAATGGGGGGCGTGCGAGGCTTTTGAATGGATACCCTCGGCGGACGAGGCCGCGTGTGCCCGCCGGTTGGATGCCATACTCGCTTCTCCTCGACCGAAGCAGGGCACCTCCTCATTTCTACAAGGCGCCGCATCCGACATGGAATACCCCTTCGCGCCGCTGTTTTCGCTTCTTCCGATACCGCCACGGGGAGGCGCGCCGACCGTTGTGAAGGGCTATTGTTCGCCGGCGGGCAGGCCGCAAACATCGGACCTGAACAAGAACAAGGAATCCGCACCATGTTGATCAAGCCGCATCACCTTGAATGGATGCGCCGGCGCCTCATAAACGCCGCGCGCCGGCGCTGCCCCGGATTAAGCCCCCGCCGCTGGTCGAATGCGGAATTGCGGCGCTGGGGTCGGCTATACGACGGCGCGATCGTCAATGTGTCCGCATGGCGCGACGAGGATAAGGAGGGCGGCCGCTACCGCGACTATTTCCCCCATGCAACTTCATACGCAATGACCAACTACTGGGGATCCGCGTCCGAAAACGACGGGCACCCTGAGGCGAAGTTCTTCGATATTCAAAACGAAACCCCGTCGGAAATGCGCGGACGCTTTGACGTCGTCCTCGCGCACACCGTGCTGGAGCACGTCTATGATGTCCGCCTGGCAATCGCGAATATCGCCGCGCCGACGCGCGATACCATGATCCTGATCGTGCCGTTCGCCCAGGACGAACATTACACCGGCTCGCTGTATGGCGATTATTGGCGGATGACGCCGCTCGGCATGAAACGAGCTGTGGAGGAGCAGGGCTTGTCGCTCCTGTACGTGGCGTCGAACGATACACCATGGTATCCGATCTATCTCTTCTGTATCGCCTCCCGCCGGCCGGAAAAATGGGCGGGTATATTTCCGCCCATCGATTGGGATCGGAGCATCGGCCGGTCCGTGTACGTCTATCCGGACGCAGCATGGTGAAGTGTGCGCGCCAACCCACCAGAAGGTATAATCTTGTTTCTCTACCGCGACTCTGCTTTGCGGCGCGACGCGCTCGACGCACCGCTGGGAAATCCCTCGCGGTACAGTTTGTACGGCGCGGATGTGCTGGCCGAGCGCGGGCATCGCGTCGCATGGCGCATCGCCAATTCAGGGCCTGAACGCCGCCGCTATCACTGGCCCGGCTATGTCTGCGATCGCGCGCTAAAGACCCTGGGGTGGCCTGGCGGCTTGTTTGCATCCGCTCTGGCGATGCTGTCCGATATCCGCAGGTCGAGCGTCGTCGTTTCGACCGTCGATTCGATCGGGATTCCGTTGCTCTGGTTTCGACGCATCGGACTTTTTTCGGCACCGCTGATCTATATCAGTGTCGGATTTCCAGAGCGCCTCGCGGCGCTGTCTGATCGATTTCGCCGTCTATATGCGCGCTTGCTGCGTCAGGCAAGCGCCGTGGTGGCCTTTGGTTTTCAAGAGGCCGAACAGTTGCGGGCGCTGATGGGATCGCGCTTCGCTCATCGCGTCCACTTCGTGCCCTTTGGGGCGCACGATGCATTCCTTCGCCGTTACAGCGCTGAACAGATCGATCCTGTGGATGTGTTGTCGATCGGCGCGGATCTGCAGCGCGATTTCGCTCTACTGCTGAAGATCGCCGCGCGTCGTCCCGAGTGGTCCTTCGAACTGATCGCGGGCGCCGATCAGGCGAAGAACATCGAACATCTCCCGTCAAATCTGCGTCTTCTGCGCGACATCCCGTTGGCGGAAGTACGGGATCGAATGATGGCGGCAAGGCTCATTGCGTTGCCGGTGCGAGAGAACAGTTACTCCGGCGCAACGACCACGCTGCTGCAGGCGATGGCGCTCGGCTGTCCGGTCGTTGTCAGCCGCGTCGGCGCTATTCGCGAAGGGTATGGATTCAACGACGGCGAGCATCTGCGGTGGGTGGAACCCGGCGACGCCGCGGCCTTCGAAGAGGCGCTGGCAGAGCTGCTGGCCGACGAAAAGCGCCGGCGCGCGATCGGGACGTCGGCCGCTCGTCATGTCGCCCGCGAACATTCGTGGACGCGCTTTGTTGATCGCCTCGAAGATGTCATCAACACGGTGTTGCAGGAGCGCCGCGCGGCATGAAGATTGAGATATTCGAGCCGGAGCTCATTACGCGAAGGGGATTCAACGGATTCCATCGCTACTATCTTTCCGCGCTCGTCGCGCACGCGGGCGCGCGTCCGACGAATGAGCCGCGCCCGGTACCGCGCCTGCGGGTTCCGCGCGAACATGAGAGCGCATGGATTCGCTGCGATGATGCGCTGATATTTTTCGACATGAGCGACCATGTTCAGCTCATCGATTTTGAGGCCTTGCGCAAATGCGCGGTGTATTTCAAGGCCAACTGGTATCCCGCCGTCGCACATCGGCTGCTGCGCGAGCGCGGCGAACCGGAATTAGTCTCGCGCATGGCGCCCTTTCTCTTTTTCTCCGAGGGACTCGATGACTTCATACGCGATGCCCGCCGCCGTCGTTTCTGGCGGACCGATCGGCCCCGCTACGATATTTGTTTCGTTATGGGCGTCTATGAAAACCTGATTCGGCTCGGTCGGCGCTCGCCCTTTGAATCCGACGGCGAGCCCCTGACGCCGGCCGCGTGTCATTTTTGGATTCGCAAGCATGTTGCCGAAGCGCTGAAATCTCGCTTTCGCGGTTATTATCGGCTCGTCAGTCGAGCGAATCCTGCGATTGAGGACGGCGTCCATGTGCGGTCCAACATCAATCGCCGTGCGTTTTCCCGCCGCATGTCGGACGGTCGCATCACCGCCGTATGCACGCTCCCGCATGCCGTATTCCCCTGGAAGGTATCCGAGAGTTTTGTGCTGGGGCGTCCCATCTTGCTGGACCGCGAGCCGATCACGGTGACGCCGGATGCCTTTTGCCCGCGCAAGGGCGAGCACTACCTCACGTTGCTGGACGACCGAACGGAGCCGGACCCCGTCGCCCGATGGGAGGATCCGCGCAGCTATCGCGTGCTGCCGCGCATACGGATCGATCAGATTGACGCTGCTGCCGAATCGTTGCGCACGGCGATTGAAGACCGCGCCCGGCTTCGGGCGATGGGCGAGAGCTGCCGCGCCTTCGCGGAGCGCGCCTATCGGCCGGAGCGCGTGGCCGGCTATATTTGTGATACGATTCGCGCGCGATTGAATGCGGAGCCGACGCGATGAAATCCATCATGCTCATCTTGGGCACGCGCCCCGAGGCGATCAAGCTGGCGCCGGTGTGGCAGGAACTGCATCGGCGCCGCGCGCGCATCCGCACGACGGTGTGCGTGACGGGCCAACATCGCGAAATGCTCGACCCGATGCTCCGGTTCTTCGGGATTCGCCCCGATATCGATCTGAAGGTGATGCGCCGTAACCAGCCGCTCAACGTGCTGCTTGGGAGGCTGGTTTCTGGTATCGATCACGTCCTGGAATCCGCGCGCCCGGATTGGCTCGTCGTACAAGGCGACACCACCACGGTGATGGCGGCGTGTCTTGCGGCCTATCATCGCGGCGTTTCGATCGCGCATGTGGAGGCCGGTTTGAGAACGGGCGACAAGCGCGCGCCATTTCCGGAAGAGATCAACCGCCGGGTGGCCGGCGCGGTCGCGGATATGCATTTCGCGCCAACGCAGGCTGCCGTGCAAAACCTGCGCCGTGAAGGCGTGCGCGCCGAACGCATTGCGCTGGTTGGAAATACGGTGGTGGATGCGCTGATGGCGGCGGCGCGTCGTGTGCGGCGCGATCCGCCCGCGCTGCCGCCCGGTGTGCCGCCGCGTCGGCATGGTCGAAAGCTGCTTCTGGTCACAGGCCATCGCCGCGAAAACTTTGGCGACGGTTTCGACCAGATTTGCGCGGCGCTGCGGGATATTTCCGAGCGCGCGCCGGACGTGGAGATCGTTTATCCGGTCCACCTCAACCCCAACGTGCGCGCGCCGGTACTGCGCGCGCTCGGCGGCGCGCCCCGCATTCAGTTGATTGAGCCCGTGGAGTATCCGGTCATGGTTGCGCTGCTTCGTCGCGCATGGCTCGTGCTGACCGATTCCGGCGGTATCCAGGAGGAGGCTCCGACATTCGGCGTGCCCTGTCTCGTCATGCGCGATGTGACGGAACGGCCCGAAGGCGTGCGGCGCGGCGTCGCCAAACTGGTGGGCGCAAACCGCGCGAACATCGTCGATCAGACGTTGCGCCTATATCGCGATCCGGATGCTTACCAACGGATGGCATCGGGCGGTAATCCGTACGGCGATGGGCGGTCGGCTCGGCGTATTGCCGATTGGTTGGAGAACGGAACATGCGATCGTTTCCAGGAAGGGGCATAGCGTTGCGCGCATGGCGCACTGTGGGTGTGGCGTGGGCAAAAGCGGTCGCGCCGCTCCGTCGGGCGGATATCGCGTTGTTCCATGAATTCTTGCCTCCGCCTAACGGCGGCGGCCATCAATTCCTGCGTGCGCTGATGCGCGAATTCGCCTCGCGCGGGTGGCGTGCAGAGAACAACACGGTTTCCGGGACGACGCGGGTCTGCTTGATCAATTCCTTCAACTTCGAGGCGGATCGCTTGCGCGCGTTGCGGCGCCGCGGGTGTCGCGTCGTGCATCGAGTGGACGGTCCGCTGGCGGCATATAGAGGGTTCGACGACGGCACCGATCGCCGGATTTGGGAGCTGAACCGCGAATTCGCGGACGCGACAATCCTACAGTCGCGCTACAGCCTCGCGCAGCACGAGTCGATGGGATTGCCGTATCCGAACGCTGCGGTGATCATGAACGCGGCGGATCCGCTGATCTTTTCGCCCGCCCCGCGCGAACCGCTTGAGGGCCGCCGCGTGCGACTCGTGTCGACGAGTTGGTCCGATAATCGAAACAAGGGCGCGGATATTTACGCCTGGCTGGATGAGCATCTCGATTGGACTCGTTTTGAATATACGTTCATCGGTCGTCTCCCCCTCAGCCCTCGGCACATTCGGGTCGAACCGCCTGCCGATTCGACGCGCGTTGCGGAATTGCTTAATCAGGCCGATGTCTTCATCACGGCGAGTCGCAATGACCCCTGTTCAAATTCACTCATCGAGGCGCTGACGTGCGGATTGCCGGCACTATACCTCAACAGCGGCGGACACCCGGAGTTGGTGGGACAAGGCGGATTCGCATTTGAGCACGCAGAGGACATTCCTTCGTTGCTCGATCGGCTGCTCGCGGATTATGCGGCGATCGCATCGCGCGTTACTGCGCCGCGTATTGCTGACGTGGCAGACGCCTACCTGCGTGTGATGGGTCTTCCGGCAAAGCCGGGAGCGGAGGATTCGCCGCGTGGCTAACCTGCGTCAGTGGATCGAACATGAGGCGCGCCGGCGGACTGCGCGTCTGGGAGCGCCGCTCGCTCGGCGGTGGCCCGCTCGTTCCCGCATATTGGTTGCGCGCGACTATGCGGGATGGGCGTTGGATGTCGAAGCGCTGGCCGTCGCTGCGCTTTGCCGAAAAATGGGCCTGCGTGTCGCGGATGGCGCGTGGATGCCCGTCTGTGATCAACAGGGCGTATTTCACGTGGACCAGTTTGTTCTTCTAAATCCGCCAGATTGGAAGCGCCACAATGTTGGCATTGCCTATTATCACGGGCTGCCGAATACGGGACACCCGGAATTCGACGAAGTGTTTGAAACCTTCCGTCGTCTGCATCAGCGGCTGTCGGTTGTGCAGGTCAGTCATCTCGCCATGAGGGAATTGCTCTTATCGGCAGGGATCCCTGAATCGAAAGTGCACGTTATCCCCATCGGATACCGCGCCGATTGGTTCAAACCGCCGACTAAAACCGAGCGAGCGCGCAGCCGCCGATTGCTGGATTTGCCGGATTCGGCCGTCGCAATAGGGTCTTTTCAAAAGGACGGCGTGGGGTGGGGCGAAGGAGGCGAACCAAAGCTGATTAAGGGTCCTGATGTGTTTGTAGAGGCGATGATACATCTTCATGCGCGCATCCCTGAAGTGCATGCGGTGCTAACCGGGCCGGCGCGCGGCTATGTGCGCCGCGCGCTGGAGTCCGCTGGAATCCCATACCGCCATCGCATGCTGAGCGCCTACCGCGAGACCGCCACGATGTACCATGCCCTCGATGCCTACATCGTTTCATCGCGACAGGAGGGCGGTCCAAAAGCCGTGCTCGAATCGATGGCGACCGGTGTTCCGCTAATCTCCACGCGCGTCGGCCAGGCGACCGACCTAGTTCGTCACGGAGAGAATGGCTTCCTCGCCGACGTGGCCGATGCCGAATCGCTTGCGCACTGGACGGAGGAAGCCGTGCGGAACGCGGATATCCGTGCGCGTCTGATTCGCGGCGGACTTTGTACCGCTGCGAATCATCATTATGATGCGCAACTGCCGCTCTGGCGGCGATTGATGGATGCTCTGCTGAACGCATGACAAAAATGATTAACAAGCCGTTGTGGCGTCGCGCAATCAGTCGCGTGGGCCTTGCCGCCTATTTGGCGGGTCAATCCGCGCGCGCTCGCGCGGCCGGCTGGCGCGCACGCGGTGTCCGACGGAGAGGACGACTCCACGGCGAGGCGATTCGCGTAGCCTATGGTCATCTGGGCTTCCCTTCGGCGCCGCGGCGCGCGCCTCCCGGCGGCGGCGGCGGGATAAAGTATCTCTGGCTTGAAGATCGCTTTCCGCACGCTTTTCCCGAATGCGATGTCGTATATGTGGTAAGTAGCTCGCGCCACCCGCGCGTGATTGAACTGCTCGACGCCGCCCGTCGACGCGGCATTCCGGTCGTCTGGAATCAGAACGGCGCTTTTGTCCCTCATTCCTATGGTCCGAAGGCCGCTGCTCGCGGTAATGCTTCCTTGGCCGACTTAATGCGACGAGCGGATTATGTTTTGTATCAAAGTGAATTCGCGAAAACCTCATCGGATCACTTCATGGGCGCCTGTGGCTGTCCCTGGGAGATTCTCTACAACGCGGTGGATGCCGCGCGCTATGGCGCTGCGCCTCGATCAAGTGGCAGGGCGTTGACGCTGCTGGCTGCGGGATCGCACGATGATGCCTATCGTATTCCGCTCGTTCTTGACACGTTTGCACGGTTGCGCGAGTCGATCGCTGATGTGCGCTTGCTTATTGCCGGCCGTATCGCCGAACGCGATCAGGAACGCGCTCGCGCGAGGCTTGCGCGCGAGTCATGGGGGAGTGCGGTTGAAATCATCGGTCCCTATAAATCAGACCAGGCCCCTGCCGTCTTCGCGCGAGCGGATATATTTCTGCACGTCAAGTATTGCGATGTGTGTCCGTCGGTTGTTTTAGAGGCTATGGCCTCGGGATTGCCGGTCGTTTATTCCGCAACGGGCGGAACCCCCGAGCTGGTTGGTGACGCGGGCATCGGAATTCCGGGACGCGTAAATTGGGACGCGCACGAGCCGCCCTCCGCAGATGCGCTTGCGGATGCCGTGCTGAACATCGCAAACGACTGGTCGCGCTTTTCCGCCGCAGCCCGCGCGCGCGTTGCCGCGCATTTTGATCTCACACCGTGGCTTCAACGGCACAACGATTTATTCTTGCAGCTTATCGAAGGGCGCGCGCGATGACCCGCTGTGAAACAGCCAAACGCATGCTCGAATATGTCCCGCCGCGCGCGCATAACGACGCGCTGGCTGCGACGCGCGCGTGGACGGAGTGGGCGCGCACGATTCCGGCCTTATGAATGCGCCGCGCATCACCGTCCTGATGCCGGCTCATAATGCCGCGCGTACGATCGCGGATGCCGCTCGAAGCGTGCTCGCACAGACATGGAGTGACTTCGAATTGCTGGTGGTGGACGACGCATCGACGGATGAAACCACGACGATTCTGGAATCGCTCGCCGATCCGCGGTTGCGCGTACGTCGAGCTGCTGAACGGCTGAAGCTGGCAGGCGCGCTGAACCTCGGCATGCGTGAGGCGCGCGGCGAATTTATCGCGCGCATGGATGCGGACGATATTTCACACCCGACGCGACTCGCGAAACAACTGGCGTTTCTGGAGCAGCATCCCGATGTGGGCCTCTGCGGAACCGCTATTCGTACGTTCGGCGATGGCTCATCTGAGCGGCTTGATTATCCGCGGATGCCGGAACAGGTCCGCGCATTCGCGCTATTCAACTGTCCGTTCGCGCATCCGACCGTCATGTTTCGCAAAACGGTATTTTTGAAACACAGCCTTTTTTATGACGTTTCCTATTATCCGACCGAAGATTATGAGCTATGGGAACGCGTCTTGCGCATTGTGCGAGGCGCAAATCTACCCGACGTGTGCCTCCGGTATCGACGACACGCCGCCAGCATGACGGGTTCGGACTGGCCGGAGATGGATCGCCAGGCCGCCCGCATACAGGCGCGTATGCTGGACAGGCTCGGATTGCCGTGCGACGAACCTTCAGCTTCGCGCCATCGCGCGTGGGCAGCCGGGCGCATCGAACCGTCGATCGACGCGTTGCGCGAGGCGGAGTCTTGGCTGCGGCGCATCGTCGAGACGAATCGCGATGCGCGCCTGTTCGATCCGTCTGCGCTGGCCGATGTCGTGTCGGAGCGCTGGTTCACGCTGGCCATGCGCTGTGCACCCGCCGGCGAGTCGATTCGCAAATGTTTTGCGGCGTCGCCTCTATCGGGGCGCGGGATCCGGCGCATCCGCCGAATCGCGACGTTGGCCGCGTCCATCGTGCGCCGGTCCAGAGGCGCGACTGCCTGATGCGCGTGGCTCATGTCAGCACTTTCGATACACTCGGCGGCGCCGCTCGCGCGATGTCGGGCTTGCATCGCGCCCTGATCGGGCAGGGGATCGACTCTCAAGTCCTCGTGCAGGAGAAGCGCGGCGACGATCCCACCGTTATTCAAGCCCCTGCCTCGACGATCCTCCGCAACCATGCTTGGCGTCAGATCGCCGACTCATGGCCGTTGATGTTCTATCGAAAAAAGACGGTGATGCACTGGACGCGCGGGCGCGTCGGATCCGGCGCGATCCATGCGCTGACGAAGATGCGTCCGGACATCATCCACTTGCACTGGATCGGACGCGGCTTTTTCTCTGTGCGCGAGATCGGCGCGCTTCAAGGTCCCGTGGTCTGGACCCTTCACGACTCCTGGGCCTTCACCGGCGGATGCCACGTCCCGTACGAATGCACGCGCTACCGGGATCGCTGCGGCGCGTGCCCACAACTGGGTTCGCGTCGTAAAGCGGACACCAGCCGCGCGACGTGGCAACTCAAGCATGGTGCATGGAAAACAGTAAACCTCACCATTGTGACGCCCAGTCGGTGGTTGGCCTCCTGCGCCGCCGCAAGCGGCTTGCTGGGGGGCCGGCGCATCGAGGTCATTCCCAACGGCGTCGATCACCGTGCGTTTTTCCCGGAAGACCAAATTTCGGCGCGCGAGGCTCTCGGTTTGCCGAAAGACCGGGCGCTCATTCTGTTCGGCGCGATGCATGCAGGCGTTGATCGCAATAAGGGATTGCACCTGCTGATTGATGCGCTTCGCTTGCGGTCGTGGGATGCCGATCTCGTTCTCTTCGGCGCGACGGACTTGCATGTCGCCGATGCGTCAGGGCTTCGCATTCACGCGCGAGGCCCGGTTTATGATCAGGTTGAGTTGCGGAACTTGTATAGCGCCGCGGATGTGCTGGCGCTGCCCTCGATCCAGGAAAATTATCCCAATATGATTTTGGAATCCATGGCATGCGGAACACCAGTGGTCGCATTTGCCGACGGGGGCATTCCTGAAATGATCGAGGACGGGAAGACGGGGTTGCTTGCGACTTCCCACCAGCCCGAATCGTTTGCGACGCGCCTCGCGGAAGCGCTGTCGGCCGCCCCGTCCATGCGGGGGGCCTGTCGCTCCGTCGTTGAAAACAAAAGCACGCTCGAACGGATGGCGTGCGAGTACGCCGACCTCTACCGATCGCTTCTTCCATGAACCCGCTGGTGTCCATCGTCATGGCGACGCGCAATTGCGCGCGTACGCTGCCGTGCGCGATCGCGAGCATCCGTCAATACGGGGCCGATCGCATTGAACTATTGATATGCGACGCCGCCTCCACAGATGGCACGGTGGACCTTATTCGGCAGGCGGCCGATTGGTGGGTCAGCGAGCCGGATCGCGGGGTGTATGACGCGATGAACAAAGCCGTCCGGCACGCGCGCGGCGCGTTTGTTTACTTTCTCGGCGCCGACGATGCGCTGCTGCCGGGGTTTGCTGAAGCGCTCGGCGAGCTGCGTTTGTATCGGACGGTGTACTACGGCGACGTGCGGCTTTCGTCGAACGGCGCCCGATACGCCGGCGCGTTCACCGCCGCGATGCTCGCGCGCACGAACATTTGCCATCAGGCGATATTTTATCCACGCGCCGTTTTCGATCGCCGCTCGTATGAGCTTCGATTCCCGCGTCTGGCCGACTGGGCCTTCAACATGGCGTGCTGGAGCGATCCGGATTTCGAGTTTCGCTACATCCCGCACGTGATTGCACAATATAACGACCGCGGCGGCCTCAGCGCGAATGCCATGGACTGGACGTTCTATGACGAGTATCCCGCGCTGCTGCGCCGGCACTTTCCATTCGGCGCGCGCTGGCGGCCTCTGATCCTGCACGCATTGAGCCGGATCTATCGCACCTGTACCGGGCGCGCCGGGGTGCGGCCCGGCAGATTGCAAGGCTGAGCGGTCTTCGCTATATCTCATCGACCCGATGACGCCCCGCGACCAGTTGCTTGCTGTATGCATCCCGACATACAGGCGCCCGCATTTGCTTCAGCGCGCCGTTTTGTCGGCCATCGAAGCGGGCCGACCGTTCGGCACGCCGATCATCATCTGCGACGATTCGACCGACGACACGAATGCCGCTGTTCTCGCGGAACTGCGGCATGCGTATCCACACGTGGAAGTGATCCAAAATGAACGGAATCTCGGAATTGACGGGAACATCGTCAACGCGATGAATCATTGCCCCGCTCGATACGGCTGGTTGCTCGGCGAAGACGATGTGCTGACGCCGGAGGCGATTCGGGTTGTGCGCGCGGCGCTCGAACGCGAGCCCGCCGCGCCTTTTTTGTTCGTCAACTATGCCGCGGTCAACGAGGACTACTCGAGAATCCTAAAGCCTGCGGCGCTCGCCATCGACGCGGATCGCGAAATAGATGCCGCGTCTTTCTTGGCGGAGTACGGTTGGGCCGCCGGCTTCATCGGCGCGTGCGTGATCGAACGCGCCGCGTGGAATCCCGCCCGCGCCGCGCGCTACATCGGCACCTGGTTTGCGCACGTCGGCGGGATCATGGAGGCCGCGCGCGACCGGCCGATCCGGATGATTGCGCAACCGCTGGTGTGGAATCGCACCGGCAGTCCGGATGCCTTCACATGGACCGGCTCGATGATGAACGTGTTGGGCGGCTGGAAGCGAATGACGGATATGCTCAAGCCGCTTTTCGACGAGCAGGTGTGCCGACGCGCCGCATCGCAATTCGTCCGCGCGCATGGTGTTCACTCGATCGCGTTTCTGGCGTATGCCCGCGCCGGCGGCGCGCTGACACCGGAGCTGGTTGAGCGCGAGATCGTTTCGGGCGATTTCTCGATCATGTACCAGTGGTGCGCCCGCGCGCTTTCGCGCGTGCCGGTCTCGTGGTGCCACGCCGCGCACCGCGCGTGGCAAAGAATCAGCAGCCGACCGGCTGCGATCGCCAAAAGTTGAGGGCGTGTGGCCGCGCTCTTTTTCCAAGCCATCGGCGTGGCCGCTTCGCAGCTCGCGTTGTACCTGCTGCTGCCGCTTTGGGGCATGCGATTATCCTTGCGCAATCCAGCGGATTGGCTGCGCGCGGCGATCGCCGGGCTGGCCGCTCAAGCGACTTTCGGGATGATGGCGAGTTGGTGGATTGGACCGGCCCAGAAGATTGCGCCGATCGCATACGGCATGTGCTGGATCGCCGCGCGGTTTTTGCGGCGTCGCCGTCCTGCGGCGAAGCCGGATGCGCCGTTTGATCCGCTGCTGGTCGTTTTGATGGTGATCGCGCTTGGCGTTCGTTGGGTCCATCCGCTGAGCACGTGGGCGTTGGGTCAGTCGGATGCCTATGCGCATTTGATGTTTCTTGACGACGTCTTGCGCGTCGGTCGTTTGTCGAATCCGATTTACCCCGCGGGATTCGCTTGGATTCTGGCGCTGCCCTGTTTCGTGTTTGACCTTGACCCGTACACCGTCGCGCGATTTGGCGGCGCGTTCCACGGGGTCCTGTTGGTATTATCCATTTATGTTTTGTTGAACGCATGGCGCGGCCGCACGGCGGCCCGCGCCGCCGCGTCGGTCGTCGCCGGATTCCCGCTCGCGGAATTGCTGATCAAAACCGGCGTCGGCGCGTTCGCCAATCAAGTCGGCCTGCTTGCATTGCCGGCGGGTTGGTGGGCGGCCGCTCGTTGCTGGAGCGGCGAGGCGCGCGGTTTGGATACAGGACTCCTTTTCGTGGTCTTCCTTTTGCTCGGCGTCGCCACGCCGATGATGCTGATACAATTCTGCCTGCTGCTGGGCATTGCCGCGGTGGCCGTTATTGCGCGCGAGCGATCCGGCGTTGGATGGACGCCTGCCTTGCGAGCCGCGCTGCTGGCGATACCAGCGGTCCTGCTGTTCGCAGGACATCTGTACCATGCAGGCGGCGTCGCGCGCGGACAAACTTCGGCTTATCTCGTCGGCGAGGAGGTCAGCGGCCCCATCAACCGAGAAGACGCCGATCCGGGTATGGATATCGAACGCGGTCAAATCGCGGGAATGCTGATCGATTTCGTCTCCATAAAGCGGGCGGGCTTCGGCAGCCGGCAATTGAATGCGCCCGCTTTTTTACTGCTGCTGACATTCGCCGCATTTGCCGTGCACGGGTTGAAGCGGCGGAATATCCCGGAAATATTTCTCGGCATCTGGGGCGCCGTGACGACGCTTCAAACTTGGACCGGCATCCTCCAACTGTCCTTCTACCAACGAGAGGGCTGGAGTCTGATGATTGCCAGTATTGCGTTGGGCGGATGGTTCGTTCAGGAAATCGTGGATCGGATTCCAACCCCTTGGGGAGCGCGCGTCTGCGCTGCATGCTGCTTCGGAGCTGCCGCTTTGGGATTATGGATGCCGCCTGCGCATCGGTTTTTTGCCAGCCCGGCGGAAGACGAGATGATCGCGTTTGTGCGGGCTCTTGACGGCGATCCGCGGGCGCGCGCGAAATGGCGCGCGGATGCGCTGGCATGGAATGCGTTCGATACGGCGAAGCGAATCTATATCGTGGTTCGGCCAATCAGTGGTTTCAGCAACCGCTTCGGCGATCCGGTGCACGCATTGGCGAAGGGACGGCTTCGCGCGACGGATCGTGCGGTCGTTCCGTCATCCGGCGAACTCACCATCGGCTTACTCGACGGGTCCAGCGACGAACTCCCGTCGTCCAGTTTCGCCATGCGCCTGCTTCAGCCGGGGCTGACCGGCGAGTTCGTCAAGCGCCGCCAGGAAGCCGATCGCGCCAGCGCCGAAATCGAAGCCTCGTTGCGCGCGCTGGGGGTGGACATGACAGAAATAAGTCTCTCTCCTCGGCTGCGCGCGCTCGTGCTGCGCCCGCCTTCATTTTAGCCTGATGCCGATCCGCCTCGCATGGTAGCCTTTGCGGCATGACGGGTCTGGATACACGGTGGTTGGGCGGAATTGCGCTGGCGCTACTGCTCGGGGCCTCGTGGGCGGCCTGGTACCCGGTCGCGCGCGCGGCGTGGATTGATTGGAACGCACGCTCCAGGGCCGTTCGAATCGCAACCCTGCTGGCGATACTGGCTACATACGCCCTTCTGCTGCGCCCGCACGAAGACACATTTTCCGGCCTTGATGCGTCGGGCTATCGCCATATGGCATCCGCGTTTCGCAATGGGCGCGGCCTGCACGACCCCGACTCCGTTTTGCTTCTTGCTCCCGCCGCTATCCGCAATGCTTTTCTGCTGCTTCCGGACATGCAGTATCGCAATACGCGCGACCGTTCATTCCAGATACTGTCCTTGTCCCGTGCTGAGACGGAACCGTTCTTTTATCCGCTGGCGCCTCTCGCGGCCTCGGCGTTCGACCGCCTGATACCGGGCGGCCGTGATTATCTGCTTCCGCTATTGCACGCGAGTATGCTTGCGCTGCTGCTCCTGACCGCGTCGGCGCAAGGGGGCGGATGGGGGCTGCTCGTTGCCCTTGCACTGGCGCTCGGTTCGCCGATGCCGGCTTGGTTTCTCCGCGGGTATTTTCCCGAAGCGCTCGGAACACTCCTCATCGCCGGCGCGGCGCTGCAAACCCATGGCGGACGCGCCGCGCGGTTCGGGGCGGCTTTCGCGGTGGGGATGGCGATCAGTCTACACCCGATGCTGGTCGTGCTCGCCGCGCCTGCGCTCGGCCTCTTGATGTTTTCCGGAACCGGTGTCGCGGCGTCGCTGGCCGGATTCGCGGCGGGCACCGCGCCGATTGTTCTGATGACAAGCTTCGTCTGCCGCCCATACGGCAATATTTTGCGCCTCGACACAGTACGTTTCAACATGGGGTATAGCGGCGAACACCGCGTGGTCATCGTCTTCGCCGCGCTCGCCGCGCTGGCGATGGCTGCCGCATGGATCGCGCCGCGGGCGTTTCGGCGCGATTTCCGCTCGCGTGTAGCGACATGCTTCGATTCGTCCGCGGGGCGCGCGACACTTGCGGTCGTCGCGCTGCTTCCGACAGCGGCGGCGCTCTTGATCGCCGATATTCGACCCGAATTCGTGCAGGGCGCCCGCGAAGCCTGGCAGGCGGTACGTCTTCCGCTCGGTGTGCTGTTCGCGCTACTCGCCGCCGCGGCCGTTGTCCGCTCGGATTCGCGGCATCTGCTTGTGCTCGGCGTCGCAGTAGCGGTATTGCCCGTCTTTTTCTATTTGAAAGGCGCGGAGGTGCCCGGCCTTTGGCACCAGCGCCGATTGCTGCCGGGATTGATCTTCCTGATCGCCGCCTGCGTGCCGGCGACTGCTTCGATATCGTCCCTGTTGGCGCGGACGGGCGCGTTGAAGCCGCTCGCGGCCGCGCTGGCGGCGCTGGCCGTCCTTGCGGCGATGCTCGCCAATCCCATCCGCTGGCCCGCGCCCTACATCGTGCGAAATGAGGCGGGTGCGCAGGAATGGTTCGACAGCCTCGCGCGCGAGACCGCCGGCGCGCTTACGATCTTCGACTATCACGCCTACAGTTTTCCGCTCGCGGTAGATCTGAGGCGTCCAGTGCTCGGCATCGGCGAGCGCGCGCAGGCCTTTGTGCCGGACGTGATGCGATGGCTGGCGGCGGAGTCGCGCACACAGGAGGTGCGTCTCGCCGCCGCGTATGCCAATCCGGGGGTGGAAGAGGGCCTCTGCCTGCTTCCGGGCCCCATCGTTTCCGCGCAGGTCATGCGCATCCGAAGCAAGGGCATGTTGCCCGCCGTCGCCGAGCCGCGCGCCGTATCGGTCGAACTTCTGACCGTGCGGACGGCGGATGATTGCACGCCGCGCTTGCACAAGGTCTTCGATGGCGGACCGCTCGCGCTGCGGGGACCCTGGGTGCCGCGCATCCACACCCTGCGCAACGACGCGCGCGAAAACGTGCCCGCCCAGTGGTTCCGCACCGGCGCGGGCGTGATCGGTCCTGTCCCACACGAAGGCGAGCGGCTGCTCGTCACCGTGCATGGCGTCGCGGGGCAGCGCGACCGGGCCGCGCGGCAGCAGATTGAGATTCAAGACGAGTCCGGCGGGCGACTCGGCGTTATTGAATTGGCGCACGAGTGGACGATAGACTCCGTCGAAATTTCTGCCCGCGGTGCGCCTGCCTCGCGCACCGCGCTCTACCGACTCGTTGCGCCCGCGCCGTACAATCCGGGTAAAGAGGGCCTGCGCGGCTATCATCACGACCTCGGCGCGCTTGTGCATCGCATCGACATGGAGGTCGTTCCCGCGCATACTCCGCCGCATGACTGACACCGTGGTCATCATTCCCGCGTATAATGAAGAGGCCTCCATCGGCCCGCTGCTGCGCGAACTGCGCGAGGCGGTCCCCGACCTGCCCGCAGTCGTAATTTGCGACGGCGCCACCGATCGAACCGCGGAAATCGCGCGCGCGGCCGGCGCCGTCGTGCTCGATCTGCCCTGCAACCTTGGGGTCGGGGGCGCGGTGCAAGCCGGATTCCAGCACGCCCTCGCGCGCGGCGCGCGCCTGTGCGTCCGGATCGACGCCGACGGCCAGCACCCGCCGTCCGAACTGCCGAAGCTGCTGGACGCCGCGGCCCGCTCGAACAGCGACCTCATCATCGGCTCTCGCTTCTCCTCGCAAGGCCTTCACACCAGTTCGGTCTTTCGCTTCCTCGGCATCAAGCTGCTCGCGGTCTTTCTCTCCCTCATCTGCCGCAAGCGCGTGACCGATCCCACGTCGGGGTTCTGGGCCGTCAAGCGGCCGTTGCTGCATTACTTCGCGCGCGAGTATCCGGTCGACTATCCGGAGCCCGAAGCCCTCGCGCTGCTGCGGCGGCACGGCTATTCCTTCGACGAAGTGCCGGTGGCCTTCCGCGCGCGCGCCGCCGGCCGCTCCACGATCCACGGATGGGGCACCGTGTACTACGCGCTAAAAGTCGGCCTCGCGCTTCTCGTCGATCGCGTCCGCGTGTTGGACCCCGCGCTATCCCGCGCCCACACCCTCACACGCGCATCGCGCGCCGGAAAAATCCATGCTATGTAAAAACTTTTTTTGGGGCGTCCATGCTCTGTAAATTACAGCGCATGGAAAATCCGCGATGTACCGGACGCTAAAACTGCTCACCCGCTTTTTCTCGGCGCTCCCGCTTGACGCTGCCCGCGGGGTGGGGCGCGGGATTGGCTTTGCCGCATACCACGCGCTGCGCAAACATCGGGCGGAGAATTTGTCGGATATGCAGCGTTGTTTTCCCGATGCCGACCCCGCCGACCTGCGCCTTCGCCTGCGCCGTGTGTATCAGGGCATGGCGATCAACTACATCGAAGTTTTCCGCTGGTTCGGCGGGCGCGATGCGGAGCTCGAAGGCCTGATTCGAGTTGAGGGGTTGGAGCATTTCGAGCAGGTCCGCGCGAGGGGGAAAGGCGTCCTTGTCCTCACCGCGCATATCGGCAACTGGGATTTGCTCGGCCCATGGGCCGCCCGCCGCGCTCCCCTGACGATCATTTCGAAGCAACTGCGCAGCGCAGGGGCGAATCGGTTTTGGCAGGAGGCGCGCGCCGCATGCGGACTGAACATTTTACCCGCCCACAACTCCTATCGCGCGTGTCTCGCGACGTTGCGGCGGGGGGAAATGCTGGGTTTCATTCTCGATCAGAATATGATTAATACCGAAGGCATTTTCGTCGAGTTCTTTGGCCGACCGGCGTGCACGACGCCCGGCCTGGCGTTTCTCTCCGCGCACGCGCGCGCGCCGGTATTGCCGGTGTTCATGCTGAGGATGCCGGATGGCGCGCACCTCGTGCGCATTCAACCGGCCATCGAACCACCGCCGGACCGCGCGCCGGAAGCGATCCATGCCGCGACTCAGCACTATACGCGCGTGATCGAAGATGTTATACGCGCGTACCCGGATCAATGGATCTGGATGCACCGCCGCTGGCGCACACAGCCGCTCCCGGATGAACGCCCGGTGGGCGAGGCGGTCCAAATGGAAGCGAAGCAAGGAGCATAGCCGCACATGGCGTTGAGAACGAAGCAATCGGAAGAGGCGACCGGTTATGCCGGTCAGACGTGGTTCGCACATCTCGGCACCGGCCTGACGATCGCGGGCGGGCTGAGCTTTCTCTTTCTCTGCATGATCCTGCCGATCGTAGGCAAGGCCGGTGTGCAAACGGTGCATTACCGTCAGAACTTTTGGGCTTTTCTCGGCGTCCTGCTATTAAGCCTGCTGCTCTCGTCCGGCGCAACAGTGGCCAAAATGATGCGGCGTCATATCGATCGGAGCCCGCTGCCGTGGATGTCCATCACCCTGACCGCGATGTGCGTGCTGCTGCTGGTGTCGCTCCTCGCCGGGTTGCTTCACATTTGATCCGCTCTTGCAATCGCGCGCGTGTGTGATATACCGCGCCTTGATATGCGCGCATCATGTCGATGCCGCCGGAGTCCCTTGTGATGAAATTAGTCCGATTCGTATTGGCAGGCGCCGTGCTGGCGCTCGGATGGTCCACTGCGCGCGCCCAGGAGCGGGACTTGTTCGAGGAAGCCCCTTGGTATGTCGGCGGCGGCATCGGCTACATGCACTACGAGGGCGACGAGCAGATCGATTATGGCGTCTATCTGGGCGGCCGGCTGGGCTACGATTTCAATCGGTATTTCGGGGCCGAGCTCTCCCTCGATTTTGCCCCCGCGTTGAAGGACAACACCAAGCTCGCCCCCAACCGCGATATCCTCGATGGCGACATCTGGGGCTTGCGCCTTGCGATCGACGGCCTGCTGCATTTGCGCAACACGCGGAACTTGCGCTGGGATCCCTACCTCTCCGCGGGCGTCGGCATGATGTATTACGAGCAGGAACTGGAGGGCGGACGCCCCGAATTTCTCGTCAACGTAGGCGCCGGCCTTTTCTATCATTTCAACGATGCTTGGGCCGCGCGGCTCGATTATCGCTCGGCGGTGGTGGGCGAGGACACTGAATTCAACCAGTATGTATTCGTGGGGCTGAACTATCGCTGGGGCGCCACAGTCAAGCCGGTGTACGCGGTCAAGGGCGGCGACATCGACAGCGACGGCGATGGGCTGATGGATTGGGAGGAGGCCGAACTCGGCACCGATCCGTTCAATCCGGATACCGACGGCGACGGCTTATCCGACTACGAAGAGGTCCGCATCTACAAGACGGACCCGCTGAATCCCGATTCCGATTTCGACGGTCTCACGGATGGAGCCGAGGTGTTGATCTACAAGACGGATCCGCTGAAGCCCGACACCGACGCCGGCGGCGTCAGTGATGGGCACGAAGTGATTGAAGACGGCACAGATCCGCTCAATCCGGCGGACGATCTGATGCTGTTCACGCTTCAAATCGAATTCGACTACGACAAGGCGAACTTGCGTCCGCAATACCACAAGGACCTCGACGTCATCATCAAGGTTCTCCAGCGCGACCCTGGCGCCACCGCGCGCATTGAGGGGCATGCGGATCGCCGGCCGAAATCGCAGCATGCGTACAACATGCGGCTCTCCGAGCGCCGTGCGCGCGCGGTACTCGAGTACATCGCGACCGCCGGCGGCATTGAGCGTTCGCGTCTGACGGCGGTCGGGTACGGATTTACGCGCCCGGTTGCCCCGAACGACAACGAGATCAACATGCAGCGGAACCGCCGGACTGAAATTTACATTCGGCCCAGCGGCAAGGCCGCTGTCCATGCGACATCCGGCCAGCCGATGGATGCCGAGACCGGCATTCCGGCGACCAAGTAATTGATTCTTCCAGCCCTCCGCCTGAGGCGTGCCCGAAGAGAAGTGTGAGTCCCCTCCCGGGAGGGGACCTCAAGAAGAGTCGTCTCCTCCACCGGAGGGGCGCCCGAAGGGCGGGGTGGGTTAATCCGCAACAAAGTGCCCGAAGGGGAGTCTACTTCCGCAATCAGGCGTCCGAAAGCGGCTGAGTTCTAGTGGGCATGATTTGAGAAATAGCCGGAAATAGAAAGCCGCCTCTTAATCCCACTTTTTAGCTCCTCAACATCAACTCCCTTAAAAGGAGGCGGTATGCCTGCCCAGTCATGGAGATTTCTTGAGAGAGGGGGCAAGAGTATGGATTGGGATTGAGCAGGGGGATGGGTTGATATAGCCTGCGAGCTTTTTCGAGGGGAATATGCGGATTTTGTCAGGGATTCAACCGTCCGGGCGGCTGCACCTGGGCAACTATTTCGGTATGATGCGGCCGGCGATCGAACTGCAAGAGCAGGGCGATGCCTTCTACTTTATCGCCAACTACCACGCGCTGACAACGGTGTCGGACGCGGACGCGATGCGGCAGGGCACGCTCGATGTGGCGCTGGATTTTCTCGCGTGCGGGTTGGATCCCTCCCGAACGACGTTCTACCGCCAGAGCGATGTGCCGGAGGTGACGGAATTGACGTGGCTGCTCTCAGTGGTGACGCCGATGGGGCTGCTCGAACGTTGCCACTCCTATAAAGACAAAATCGCCAAGGGCATCGCGGCGTCGCATGGGTTGTTCGCGTATCCCGTGCTGATGGCGGCGGATATCCTCGCGGTTCAGTCGGACATCGTGCCGGTCGGGCGCGACCAAAAACAACACGTCGAAGTCACGCGCGATATCGCGATCAAATTCAACAACACGTATGGCGAGGTCTTTCGCCTGCCCGAGGCGCGCATCCGCGAGGATGTCGCGGTCGTGCCGGGACTCGACGGGCAGAAAATGTCCAAGTCGTACAACAACACGATCGAAATTTTCGGAGACCCGAAAGAAGCGCGGGCGCGAATCATGCGAATCGTGACGGACAGCAAGGGTGTCGCGGACCCGAAGGATCCCGATGCGTGCAATGTTTTTGCGCTCTACAGGCTGTTCGCGTCCGCCGAGGAGCGCGAGGCCATGGCCGCGCGATATCGCGCGGGCGGGCTCGGCTATGGCGAGGTGAAAAAGGCGCTGCACGAGAAATTCGAGGCGCACTTCGGGCCGCTCCGCGCGCGGCGCGCGGATTTGGCGGCGAATCTCGACTTCGTCGAGGAGGTGCTGCGCCGCGGCGCGGAACGGGCTCGCGCGGAGGCCGGCGCGACGTTGCGCCGGGCGCGCGCGGCGATGGGGTTGGAGTAGCCCATGGCCGGCCGCGAAGAATACAAGGTGCGCCTCGATGTGTTCGAGGGGCCGCTGGACTTGCTGTTGTATCTGATCAAGCGGGATGAGCTCGATATCTACAATATTCCGATCGAGCACGTGACGCGGCAGTACATGCAGTATCTCGAGGCGATGCAGATGCTCGACCTGAATATCGCGGGCGAGTTCCTGGTGATGGCCGCGACGCTGATGATGATCAAGAGCCGGATGCTGCTGCCGGTCGAGGAGCGTCCGGAACTGGAGCCGGAGGAGGAGGATCCGCGCTGGGATCTCGTGCGCCAGTTGGTCGAGTACAAAAAGTTCAAGGATGCGGCGCTGCATCTCGAATGGTTGGCGCTGAAACGCGAGAACGTGTTCGCGCGCGAGGGGGAGCATGTCCACCTCGGCGCGGAGCCGGATGTCGCGCTGCAGGATGTGGGCATCTTCGACCTGATCGCGGCGTTCAACGAGGCGTTGAAAAAGGCGCCGAAGGAGAGCGTCGCCGAGTTGTTCAGCGATCGCTATACCGTGGCCGAAAAGATCGACGAGCTGACGCGGATCCTTCGCGAGCGTGCCTCGATCCGTCTCGGCGAGATGTTGCGCGGGATGCGGCATCGCTACGAAATGGTGTGCACGTTTCTAGCGGTGTTGGAATTGATCCGTGTGAAACAAATCCGCGCGCGGCAGGATGCCGCGTTCGGCGAGATCGAGCTGGTGCCTGTGGACGCAGAATGAAGGAGGCGCGCGTGTCGGAAACCGAAGTATTGCCGGAACTGAAGCAAATCGTCGGCGCGATGCTGTTCGCGGCCAAGGGGTCGGTGTCGCCGGCCGACGTCCGCCGTTGCCTGCGGGAGATCGCCGAGGAGCGCGGCGGGGCCTATCGCGATTTCGTTGAGGTTTCAGAGAAGGATATTGCCGCGACGATTGAGGAACTGCGGATACAGGTGCGCGAGGCGCGCATCGGGATTCACATCAACGAAGTGGCGTCGGGGTTCCGGATGGAGAACGACGCGAATTGCGGTCCGTGGCTGCGCGCGCTACTGCAAAAAGGCCGCGCAAATCGATTGAGCCGACCTGCGTTGGAGACGCTCGCGGTTATCGCGTATCGTCAACCGTGCACGCGCGCGGAGATCGAGGCGGTGCGCGGCGTGGCGGTGGATCAAATTCTGCGGAACTTGATCGATCTGCAGTTGATTCGGATCACCGGCCGAAGCGAATTGCCGGGGCGGCCTTGGCAATTCGGGACGACGCAGAAGTTTCTCGAATATTTCGGGCTTAAGGATGTGAAGGATCTGCCGGGTATTGAGGAGCTTCGCCGGATGGAAGCGGAACAGGAGGCGCGGAAGACTGCGGCGCCGGAACAGCAGGGGGAGGGGGAGAGGGAGGGGGAGAGGGAGAGGGAGGAAGAGAGGGAGAGGGAGGGGGAGACCGAGGACGAGGGGGAGATCGAGGCCGAGGCGGAGGCGGGGGGTGATGAGGAGGAGGTTGAAGAGGACGACGAAGACGAATACGACGACGATGATGACGACGAAGACGAATACGATGATGATGACGAAGACGATGATGAAGAAGCAGACGAAGAAAAGTCGTCCTGATCGCGGCGAACGGACGCTGGCCACGCTGCGCCGGCGGATTGACGCAATTGATGCGCGTATTGTCGCGCTTTTGAACCAGCGCAGCCGCTTGGCGCGAAAAATTGGAGAGCTCAAGCGCGAGCGGGGCGGGGCGTTGTATGTGCCGGAACGGGAGCAAGCAGTGCTGTCGCGCGTCCGCGCGCGAAACAAGGGGCCGTTGTCGAACGCCGCGCTGGAAGCCATCTATCGCGAGATCATGTCGGCGGCGCTCGCACTGGAGGGTCCGTTGAAGATCGGAGTGGCCGGTCCGGCGGGCGGCGCAGTGGCGCTCGCGGCGCGAAATCATTTCGGGGCGAGCGCAAAATTGGCGTCGGCGGAGTCGCCCTCAAAGGCAGTGGCGGGCATCGCGGCAGGGCGGTGGGATGCGTTATGCATCGAGGATGCGGAATTGCCCGCACTGTGCGCGGAACTACAGGCGGGTCGACTGCTTGTGTGCGGGCGCGCGGCAAAGGGGATTTCAATCGTGGTGCGGTCATGAATCTTGCCGCGATAGCCAAACCGTGGGTCGGCGCGCTTGCGACGTATCAGCCCGGCAAGCCCATCGAGGAGGTCGCGCGGGAATTGGGGTTGGGCGATCCGGAACGGATTGTCAAACTCGCGTCGAACGAGAATCCGCTCGGTCCATCGCCGCGCGCGTTGGAAGCGATGCGGACAGCGGCGAGCCGAATGCATATTTATCCGGACGGCGACTCGTATTATCTGCGCGAGGCGCTGGCCCGACGGTTCGGCGTCTCGCGCGACGAGGTGTTTCTTGGGCACGGGAGCAACGAAATCCTGGCGCTGCTCGGCCATGTTTTTCTCGAACCGGGCGTAAGCGCCGTGATGTCCGAGCACGCGTTCGTGGTCTATAAATTGGTCACGGCGTTGTACCAGGGGACAATCATCGAGACGCCGGCCCGCGAGCTGGGGCACGATCTCGACGCGATGCGCGCTGCCATCCGGCCGGATACGCGGGTGGTTTTCATCGCGAATCCGAACAATCCCACTGGAACCATGATTCCGGCGGATGCGCTCCATCGATTTATCGACGCGCTGCCGGAGCATGTGGCCGCCGTACTGGACGAGGCGTATGTCGAGCTGTTGCCGCCGCGTTTGCAGCCGGATGTGTTGCGCTACGTGCGCGAGCGGCGGAACGTGTTTGTGTTGCGCACGTTTTCAAAGGCGCACGGGCTGGCTGGTCTTCGCATCGGCTACGCGATTGCGCCGCCGGAGGGAATCGCGCTGCTCAATCGCGTGCGCCAGCCTTTTAATGTCAACGCGATGGCGCAGGCGGCGGCGCTGGCGGCGCTGGAAGACGACGCGCACATCGCGCGCACGCGCGCGCTGGTGGAGGAGGGGCTGGACCAGGTCAGCCAGGCGCTGGCCGGGATGGGAATCGACTACGTGCCCTCGTCGGCGAATTTTCTCCTTGTGAAGGTCGGGAATGGACGGGGATACTTCGATGCTTTACTGCGCCGCGGGGTGATTGTCCGTCCGGTGGACGGCTACGGGCTGCCGGAGTATATCCGGGTGTCCATCGGAACTCGCGCGGAGAACGAGCGGTTTCTTGATGCGCTGGCGCTGGTTCGGGAGGAATGGTCGTCGTCATGATTATTGTATTGAAGCCGGATGCAACGGCCGCGGATGTGGCGCGCATCGAGCAGCAGATCCGCGAATGGGGATTGCGTCCGCACACGAGCGTGGGAACGGAACGCAGCGTCATCGGGGTGATTGGCGACGAATCGCTCCTGGCGAACAAGCCGATCGATGTATTCCCCGGAGTCGAGTCTGTCATGCGCATTCAAAAGCCGTACAAACTGGCGAGCCGCGAGTTTCGCGCGGCGTCGACGCGCATCTCGATTCCGTGGGGCACGCCCGGCGGCGAACCGGTGGACATCGGCGGCGACCGAGTTGTCGTCGTAGGCGGGCCCTGCTCGGTCGAGCAGCCTGACATCATGCGGGCGACGGCGGAGTATCTGTTGGCGACCGGCGCGCGGATGTTGCGCGCGGGCGCGTTCAAGCCGCGCACCTCGCCGTACGCGTTTCAGGGGCTCGGGGTTGAGGGCCTGCGCATCCTCGCCGAAATTCGCGCGGAGACGGGGCTGCCGTTCATTACCGAGGTGATGGACACGCGCGACGTCGAGATGGTGGCGGAGATGGCGGATGTGGTTCAGATCGGCGCGCGCAACACGCAGAACTTTTCGCTGCTGAAGGCGGTGGGCCGCACGCGGACGCCGGTCCTGCTGAAGCGCGGCATTTCCGGCACGATCGAAGAACTGCTGATGAGCGCGGAGTACATCCTCAGCCAGGGCAACGACAAGGTGATCGTGTGCGAGCGCGGTATCCGTACATTTGAGAAGGCGACGCGGAACACGCTGGATTTGAACGCGGTGCCGGTGCTGAAGAAGCTCACGCACCTGCCGGTCGCGGTGGATCCGAGCCATGGCGTCGGCATCGCGGAGTTTGTCGCGCCGATGGCGCTGGCGGGCGTCGCCTGCGGGGCGGATTTGTTATTGGTCGAAACGCATCCCGATCCGCGAACGGCGACTTCCGACGGCGCGCAGACGCTGGATGCCGCGCAATTTAAGCGGATGATGGACGGGGTGCGCGGCGTGGCCGCCGCCATCGGAAGGACGGTGTGACGTCGGCATGCGTCGCGTCGCGATCATCGGCCTCGGATTGATGGGCGGCTCCATCGGGTTGGCCGCCAAGGCGCGCGGCATGCCCTGGGAAATTGTCGGCTACACGCGGACTGCTGCGACGGGCCGGAAAGCCGTGCGCCGCGGCGCAGTGGACCGGCTGGCCGCGACGCCGGCGGAAGCGGTCGCGGGCGCGGATTTGGCGGTTTTTTGCGCGCCGGTGGAGCGGATTGCTCCGCTGGTGCGGGACAGCCTGCCCGGTTTTGCGCGCGGTGCCGTCGTCACCGATGTGGCGAGTACGCGGATGGTCGTTGACGCCGAGGTGCCGCCGATGCTCAAAGGGACGGGCGCGGTGTTTGTCGGCAGCCATCCGGTGGCCGGGTCCGAGCGGCAGGGCATTGAGGCCGCGCATCCGGATTTGTATGTCGGCGCGCGCGTGTTGTTGACAGCGCCGGGCCGGCCCGGCGCTGCCGCGGTTGCGCGCGTCAGGGGCTTTTGGTCCTCGCTCGGTGCGCGCTGCCGCGCGATGGACAGCGCGGGACACGACCGTGTGTTGGCTCGCACGAGCCATCTGCCGCACATGATCGCATCGCTGCTGGCGGCGACGGTCGGACGAGCGGGCGGTCGCGCGGATCTCGGCGAATTTTGCGGGCGCGGTTTCGCGGATACCTCGCGGGTTGCGGAAGGGTCGCCGGAGGTGTGGCTTGATATTGTCCGCACCAATCGCTCCAATCTGCAGCACGAATTGCACGCGTTTCGCCGTGAGCTCGATCGCTTGATCGAGGCGCTGGCGGCAAGCGACGATGCCGCCGTGCGCCGACTGCTGGAGCGCGGGCGGTCGGCGCGTCGCCGTTTGATCGCAGGCCCAAACGGTTCAAAGGATCTATCATGAGTCAAATTCCTCAGTCAGTCATGGTCGGCCCGAGCGGTCCGCTGCGCGGGGAGATCGAAGTCGCGGGCGACAAGAGCATCTCGCATCGGATTGGCATGCTTGCCGCACTCGCAAAGGGCACCTCCACGATCCGCCATTTTCTTCAAAGCGAGGACTGCGTGAATACCCTGCGCGCGATGGAGGCGCTCGGCGCGCGCTCGTATTTCGACGAGGAGGGGTTGCTGCACGTGCAGGGGACCGGCGGCAAGCTGATTCAACCCGCCGGCGCGCTCAACGTCGGCAACTCCGGAACGACGATCCGCCTGCTGGCGGGCATCCTCGCAGGGCAGCCGGGCGTGTTTGAGTTGACCGGCGACGAATCGCTGTGCAGCCGCCCCATGGCGCGCATCAAAGATCCGCTCGAAAAGATGGGCGCAAAGGTCGAGTTAACCGGCGAACGCGGGACTGCGCCGATCAAGATCACCGGCGGTCCGCTCAAGGCGATCGAATACGTGTTGCCGGTCGCCTCCGCCCAGGTGAAATCGTGCATCCTGCTCGCGGGCCTTTTTGCCGAAGGGACCACCTCTGTTTCGGAACCGATGCCGACGCGCGACCATACGGAACGCATCTTCACCATGCTGGGCCTTCCGATTTCCGTGATCGGCGACCACATGACGCTTCAGGGGTTCGGCCCGAAGGGGCCCAGCTTGAAGGCGCGCGATTTTTCCGTGCCGGGCGATTTCTCCTCCGCCGCATTCTGGCTCGTCGCCGCCGCCGCCCGCGAGGACTCGTGCGTGACGATTCGCAACGTCGGTTTGAATCCTCGCCGCACCGCGCTGCTTGACGTGCTCACACGGGCGGGTGCGCGTGTTGACGTGCATCCTGCAGCCGACGCTGAAAACGGGGAACCGTACGGCGATATAGAGATCAAGGGCGGTCCGCTTCGCGGCGTTGAAGTCGGTGGAGTGGAGATCCCGAATTTGATCGACGAGCTACCCTTGGTCGCGGTTCTCGGCTGCCTGGCTCATGGCGAAACAATAATCAAGGACGCGGCGGAGCTGCGGGTGAAGGAATCGGATCGCATCGCGACGATGGCCGCCAATCTTCGCCTGATGGGCGCGGAGGTCGAGGAACGGCCGGACGGGATGATCATTTCGGGACCCGTTGCGCTGCGTCCGACGGGTGCCTTGCGCAGCTACGGCGACCATCGCATCGCCATGGCGATGACCGTGCTCGCCGGATTTGCGCCAGACAAGACCATGATCAATAATGTCGCGTGCGTGAGCACCTCGTATCCGGCATTCTGGGACGACTACCGATCGCTGGGGGGCCATGTCCAATAATTCCATCATTGCGGTAGCCATCGACGGCCCCTCCGCCTCCGGAAAATCCACTGTTGCGCGCCTTTCCGCGCGCGAGTTGGGCTTTCATTACGTTGACTCCGGGTCGCTCTACCGCGGCTTGACGTGGAAATGCCTGCGCGAAGGGGTGGACACGGAGGATCCCGCCGCGGTCATCGAACTGGTGAACAGGACGAAGCTCGATTTTTTCGTGGAGGAAGGCGCGATACGGTTCACGCTCGACGGCGAGGATCCCGGCGCACAGATCCGCTCGATGCCCGTGCAGGAGCGCGTGAGCGATGTCGCGGCCATTCCGGAGGTGCGCGCCCGCATCGTGCAGCACCTGCGCGAGACGACACGCTTCGGCAACGTCGTGATGGAAGGCCGCGATATCGGCACCGTGGTGTTCCCCGACACGCCGTTTAAGTTTTACCTGGACGCCGATCCGGAAGAGCGCGCCCGCCGCCGCCACCAGGAACTCGCGCAAACAGCCGGCGACACCACGGTGGACAATGTGCTCGCTTCGCTCCAGCGGCGCGACCGCAAGGACTCGACGCGCAAGACGGCGCCGCTCCAAATCGCGCTCGGCGCGAAGGTCATCGATTCCACCGCGATGCAGGCGGAGGATGTTGTGCGGATCGTGGTCGCGCAGGTCCGCGGCGCGCTCTCCGCAACATGAGCGCGCCGGCGTACAGCCTCCGCCTGTACACGCTCAGTCGGGACATCCTTTGGCTATTCCTGAAACTCTACAACCGGCTGGAGGTGCGAGGCGCAGCGCACATTCCCGCGACAGGCGGCGTCCTGCTGGTCGCCAATCACGTCAGCTTTCTCGATCCTCCCGCGCTCGGCTGCGCAGCGCGGCACCGCGTCGTTCGCTACATGGCGCGCGACACCTTGTTTGAGAATCCGCTGTTCGGGCGCTTGCTGCGGAATGTCGCCGCCGTGCCGATCTCGCGCGACCGAGGCGACATCGGCGCGCTGAAGAAGGCCATCGCCGTGTTGAAAGCGGGCGACTGCCTCGGATTATTTCCGGAGGGCACGCGCAGTTCGGACGGCCGTCTGCACCCGGCGAAGTCCGGCGTTGGCTTTCTCATTGATAAAGCCGGAGTCCCCGTGGTTCCGGCTTTCATCGACGGCACGTATCGCGCATTTTCGCGCCATCACAAGTGGATACGCCCGTACAAAGTGCGCGTGACATTCGGTCCGGCCATTCCTCCTGAGACCTTCGAGTGCTTTCCCGATGGCCGCGACCGCTATGAACGAATCGCCGCCTACATAACGGAACAGATACGAAAATGTTCACTCCAAACCGCGCATTAATTCGATGATTAATTTGTAAAGCCTTTATCATAAATGTATAACACATATTTTATATGCAAACGATCGCATGCTTGACGGGGGGCGCACGACCGGATAACAATTCGCTAACAATTGACGTTAGCTTGTTTGCAAGGGTCGCGATATCGAACACATTATGACGACGAACAAAGCCCGCAAATCGACCTCAACTTCCTCTTCCGTCTGGGGAATCGTACTGGCTGGCGGGCGCACTTCGCAGTTCGGCACAGACATCGATCCCGTATTTCTCTCCCTCGGCAGCAAACCGGTGTTGACGTATAGCCTGGCGGCGGTCGAGCGTTGCGCCGAAATCGAAGCCGTGGTGGTGGTGGCCTCGAAGGAGCGCATCGATAGTGTTCGAACAATGATCAACATGTTCGGCTGCACGAAGGTCAAGGCCATTGTCGCGGGGCCGCCGCCGCGAGAGGCGGCGGTGGCGGCGGGACTGCACGCGTTGGAGGAGCGCCAACCCGGGTTCATCGCCATTGTGGATGGAGCGGTTCCGGGGATCACGCCGGAGTTGATTTCGGAAACCATAAAAATGGCGCGCAAGCGCGGCAGCGCCGCTGTAGCCCGGCAGCTCGCCTTGCCGGTCTGCGAGTCGGCGAAGGGTGTGAAGATTACGGGTACGCCGGAGGACGGCACGCTTTGGATCACGATGGGCCCGCAGGTCTTCCGCAAGGATCACCTTGAAAAGGCGTTGAGTCATGCGTCGAAGAAAAAATTACGCGCCGCCGACGAGGCCGCGCTCGCCGCCGCCGCGAAAATCGACGTCCATCTGGTCCCTACACGGCGAATGTTGATTCGAATCGACACGCCGCAGGATTTGAATCTCGCCGAGTACGTGCTGCGTCACTGACGCCGCAGCGCAGATTTCACATTCCGTCGTTGCCGCGTCGCGCCGCGCGTTTATACTCGCCGCTCCATGTCGTTGCGACTTTTCAACACCCTCTCGCGCGCGGTTGAGCCGTTTGAGCCCCTGGAGCCGGGCCGCGTTCGAATGTACACGTGCGGGCCGACCGTCTATAACCGCGCGCACATCGGAAACTTTCGCGCCTACATTTTTGAGGACCTGCTGCGGCGGCATCTCAAATGGACGGGCTATCGGCTCACGCATGTGATGAATCTCACGGACGTGGATGACAAGACCATTCGGGCTTCCATGGCCGAAGGGATCCCGCTCAAGCAATTCACGCGCCGATATATTGACGCTTTTTTCAACGACATCGATTTGTTGGGGATCGAGCGCGCCGAACACTATCCCGCCGCCACCGATCACATCCCCGACATGATCGACATGATCCGCGTGCTGCTCGACAAGGGCATCGCGTATCGGTCCGACGACGGTTCGATTTACTTCAGCATCCAGAAGTTTCCCGCGTACGGGTGCCTCGCGCACCTCGATCGCGCGGGCCTGCGGCCCGGCGCGCGCGTCGCGCAGGACGAATTCGAGAAAGAAGACGCCGCCGATTTCGCGCTCTGGAAGGCGTGGTCGGAAAAAGATGGCGACGTGGCATGGGACTCGCCCTGGGGCCGCGGCCGGCCCGGCTGGCACATCGAGTGCTCGGCGATGAGCGTCAAGCTGCTCGGCCCGAGTTTCGACATCCACTGCGGCGGCGTGGACAACATCTTTCCCCACCACGAGTGCGAAATCGCGCAGAGCGAGTCGGTCACCGGTCGTCCGTTCGTGAAGTACTGGCTGCACTGCGCGCACCTGATCGTGGACGGCAAGAAGATGTCGAAATCGCTCGGCAACTTCCTGACGCTGGACGATTTGCTGAAAGAGGGGTTTGGCGGGCGCGAGATTCGCTACCAACTGCTCGCGACGCACTATCGCCAGACGCTGAACTTTACGCGCGACGGCTTGCACGCCGCGCGCGCGGCGTTGCTGCGGGTGGATGAGTTCACCGAACGCCTGCGCGCGCGCGCCGCCGAGACGGCGGACGCGCTGCCGGATTGGGCGGAAACGGGGCGCGCCGCGTTTCGCGCCGGCCTGGATAACGACCTCAACATTTCCGAGTCGCTCGCGGCGCTGTTTGACATGCTGCGCGCGGGAAACAAGGCGCTCGACGACGACGCCGTTTCGCCGGGGGCTGCGCGCGCCGTGTTGCAGTTGCTCGACGAGTGGGACGGCGTGCTCGGCGTGCTAAAGCCTGCGGCGTCCGAGACGGACGCGGAAGTGCGGGCGCTTGTCGACGCTCGACAAGCCGCGCGCGCGGCCAAAAACTGGGCCGAATCGGACCGGCTGCGTGAGGAGATTGCCCGGCGCGGATGGATCGTGCAAGACACCCCGCAAGGTCCAAAGGTGCGGAAAGCATGAGAGCCGGGCGCTTCATCACATTTGAAGGCCCTGAGGGCGGCGGCAAGACCACGCAGGCCAAGCGCCTCATCGCCCGACTTCGCGAGGCGGGTCGCGATGTGTTATACACGCGCGAACCCGGAGGCACGCCGACCGGCGAGGCCATTCGCGACATTCTCCAGCACAACAAAGCGGGCGAGCCTATCTGCGACGAGGCGGAGGTCTTCCTTTTCGCCGCGAGCCGCGCGCAGTTGGTGCGCACCGTGATCCTGCCGGCGCTGGCGCGCGGTACGATCGTGGTGTGCGATCGCTTCGCCGACTCGACGACGGCGTACCAGGGATACGGACGGGGGTTTCCTGTCGAGCAGATGCTCGCGATCAACGCCTTTGCGGTCGGCGAGGCGGTGCCGGATATTACACTTCTGTTAGACGTGCCGATCGCGATCGGCTTCGAGCGCATACACGCCCGGCAACAGGAGTTGTTTCAGGACGCGGACCGAATCGAGCGCGAGGCGCGCGCGTTCCATGATCGCGTGCGCGCGGGCTATCTGGAGCTGGCACAACGCTGGCCCGAACGGTTCCGCCGGGTGGATGCGACACAGGCGCCCGACGACGTCGAGCGCGCGGTATGGGAGCTGGTATCCGGTGTACTCCCTTGATGACTTGCCGGTCCTGGAGCCGTTGCGGCGCGCGCACGCGGAACAGCGCCTCGCGCACGCGTTCCTGATCGTCGGTTCGCCGGAAGGGCAGGGGCGTCGTCTCGCCGAAGCGCTCGCGCAACTGGTCTTCTGCACCGCATCGAAGAAGCCGTGCGGCGAATGCGACGGGTGCCGGCGCATCGCGCGGCGCGATCATCCCGACGTGTATTGGATCGAGCCCGAAAAAAAGACCCGGATCATTTCCGTGGGCAGCCCGGAAAACCGACGCAAGGACCCGGGCATCCGCTATCGTTTGCTGGAGCCGCTGTCGCAGACCTCCTATGCGGGCGGATGGAAGGTCGGCGTAATCCTTTGGGCCGATCGGATGAATGAGTCGGCGGCGAATGCGCTGCTCAAAATGTTGGAAGAGCCTCCCCGCTCGACACTCCTGATTTTGGTGTCGGAGCACTCGCACCAACTGCTTCCGACGATCGTGTCGCGGTGCCAGCGATTGATCCTGGCTGAGCGCGAGAAACCGACCGACGCCGTATGGCGCGCGGAGTTGGAGGACTGGCTGGCCGGGGCCGGCGCCCGCGGACCGCTGACCGCGCTGGCGCGCGCGTCGCAACTCCTGCGCTTGCTGGATCGGATCAAGACGGAGATCGCCGAGCAAGAACAGTCGAAAGACGGTTCTTCAGACGAAGACGCCGATGGCGTTGAGGACGGCGAGGATGCCTATGACGAGAGCGGGCTGGATGCGGCGCACGAGCGGGAGGCCAATCTCGCGCGCGAAATCCGGGACGCGCGCGTATCCTCGCGGTTGGTCAAGGAGCGCACCGCGATCCTTCACGCGATCCAGCTTTGGCAGCGCGATGTTTTGGCGTGCAAGCTGGGCGCTTCGGAGGAGGCCCTGCACTATTCCGCGCGAAAGGGCGAATTGCTGAAGCAAGCGTCCGATTGCGATGTCCCGACACTGCTCAACCGCATTCGCGCGGTTGATGAAGCAGCGGGCCGGCTTGGCGTCAACATGAACGCCCTGTTGGTGCTCGATGCGATGGTTCGCACGGGGGTGTAAATCCGATTCGCCGGACGCCTGGCCGGTCAAAATCGGATCGCGATTCCGGCGGAGGCGAGCCAATCGTCATCGCCGTCGCTCACGCGCCGATAACCGCCGACGTGGAAAAGCAATTGCTTGATGCTCAACTCGCCTTCGAGTCCGAGGAAGGTCTGGTCTTCATCCACGCCGAGAGGCTCGATCCATGTGCGAAGCAGGGCGCCCTTCAGGCCATATCCGAAGGAGCCCGATCCGTGATTGTCCAAGCCGACGGCGGCCCGTCCGCCGCCGATTCCTGCCTCGACTTCCAGCGCGGGATGAAACTGTCCGTCAGGCGGGCCCATCCGCAAGCCGGCGGCGCCGCTCAAGAGGAGAGGGGTGGAAACCCGCAATTGCAGAATTGGCTCCGAGAATGCAGCCCAGCCTGTCCCCAACGTTATGATGGCTATCCATTTGAAATGTTTCATCATCGCTAATGTCCGACCCATATCAGTTCCTCTCATTCTGATCAACGCAATCTCCGTAAAGGCGGCTGTTCAGGAGCGGCGTCGATCTACTATTATGTTATGGATGCCATTCGCGCAAGCCGGGCCTTGCGGAAAAAAGGGCCTTTCTCCTGCGTGACAAAGGAGGGGCGAGATTGATAGGATCAAAACCGTTCGCTTCTGACCCGGCCAATGCCGGATCGACGAACGGAGGGAGTCTGTCCTATGGACATCAAGGAAATCAAACGCATCCTCGAGCTGATGAAGGAGAATGATCTCTCCGAATTCGAGCTGGCGGAGGAGGGTTTTCGTATAACCGTGAAGCGAAAAATTAACGGAGGGGAACCACAGGTCATGCTGGCCTCGGCTCCGCAAGCCTACATACCGGCGCCGGCAACCCCTGCAACCCCCGCAACGCCCGCGGCTGCGCCCGTCGCGACGCCTGCTGCCGCTGCGCCGGCCCCCAGCAATCTTGTCGAGATCAAATCGCCGATGGTCGGAACGTTTTACCGTGCTGGCTCGCCCGAGGCGGAGCCATACGTTTCGGTGGGCAAAGAAATTGATGAAGAGTCGGTCGTGTGCATCATCGAAGCGATGAAGGTGATGAACGAGATCAAGGCTGAAGTCAAAGGCACGATTCGGAAAATACTGGTCGAAAACGCGACCCCGGTCGAATTCGGTCAGCCGCTCTTTCTTGTGGAACCGCGCTAGCTCCACTTTATGTTTGACCGCATCCTCATTGCCAATCGCGGCGAAATTGCCGTCCGCATCATCCGGGCCTGCAAGGAGTTGGGCATCAAGGCCGTCGCTGTATACTCCACGGCGGACGCGCGCTCGATGCACGTCCAGATGGCGGACGAAGCCATCTGTATCGGCCCTGCGGCCGCGCGGGACAGTTACCTCAAAATCGCGAACATCATCAGCGCGGCGGAAGTCGCGGACGTGGACGCGATCCATCCCGGCTACGGATTCCTCGCGGAGAACGCCCACTTCGCCGAGATCTGCAAGAACTGCAACATTCATTTCATCGGTCCGTCTCCGCACAGCATCCGCATGATGGGCAACAAATCCGTTGCGCGCGATACGATGCGAAAGGCGGGCGTCCCGATCGCGCCGGGCAGTGAAGGCGTTGTGAAAACAAAAGAGGACGCCGTTCGGGTTGCGCAGCAGATTGGCTACCCGGTTCTCATCAAAGCCGTGGCCGGCGGCGGCGGCAAGGGGATGCGCGTGGCGCGCAACGATGTCAGCGTGGTGCAGGGGTTCATGATGGCGAGTTCCGAGGCGGAACGCGCCTTTTCGAATCCCGAGGTGTATATCGAGAAGTTTGTGGACCAGGCGCGACACATCGAAATGCAGGTGATCGCGGACCAGCATGGGAATGCGTGCCACCTCTTCGAGCGCGATTGCTCGATCCAGCGCCGCCATCAGAAGCTCGTCGAGGAGGCGCTATCGCCGGTGATCGACGACGAATTGCGGCACAAGCTCGGCAAGGCGGCGTTGCGCGCGGTGGAGGCCGTGGAGTATCAGAACGCGGGCACGATCGAATTCTTGTTCGACGCGCAGTCGCGCGAGTTCTACTTCATGGAGATGAACACGCGTATTCAGGTGGAGCACCCGGTCACGGAGCAAATCACCGGGGTGGACCTCATCAAGGAACAGATTCGCGTCGCGTCAGGCGAGAAGCTGTCCTTCGGCCAGCGGGACATCAAGCCGAGGGGGCATGCGATCGAGTTTCGGGTGAACGCCGAAAATCCCCACAAGGAGTTCGCGCCGTCGCCCGGAAAGATTCAATTCATCCACATGCCCGGCGGCATCGGCGTGCGCGTCGATTCGCACGTGTACAACGGCTACGAGATCTCGCCGCATTACGACAGCATGATCGCGAAAATCATCGTGACCGCGGACGATCGCGCCACCGCAATCGCGCGCATGAATCGCGCGCTGTCCGAGTTTATGATCGAGGGCGTGTCCACGACCGTGCCGGTCGGGCAGGCGCTGCTCGCGGACGGCCGCTTTCAGCGCGGCGAATACACCACGACCTTTCTCGAGAGTTTCATCAAGGAGGGGTTCCTCCCCAACAACCCGTAGGAGCGCGTCATGGCAGAAGTCGCACAAGCCCAGAAAACCGAATCCGGTCTTTCGCCGGATCACCCTGATGTCTCGACGGAACACGTTGAGAACGCAAACGAGCTCGGCTCAGTTCAGATCCACAACAGCGTGATTGCCGCGATCACGCGCGTCGCCGCGCTGAAGATCGACGGCGTGATTGAATTGTCCGGCGGTCTGGTGGACGGACTGGCGGGCATGATCGGCAAGAAGACCGGCGACCGCGGGATTCGCGTCGAATTCGAGGATTCCGCCGTTACGATCGAGATCCATGTGGTCCTTGCCTTCGGCGTGCGCATTCCGCATGTCGCGTGGCAGCTTCAAACTGAAATTCGAAAGGCGGTCGAGCAAATGACCGGCAAGCCGGTGAAGGCCGTCAATGTGGTTGTCCAAGGCGTCCGAATGCCCGCGCCGCCCGCTCCGGTCGAGGAGCACGGCGCATGAAGACCATTCATGTCCTGATCGGCGTGATCTTGTTCGCCGTGCTGCTTGCCACGTCGCTGTACCTCCTGTCGCGCGTCTTCATGGGCGAAGCGGCGTGGATCGCCTTCATCGATCTGCTGCGGGGCGCGCGGATTTTGGTCGCGGCGGGGAGCCTCGCGCTGGCATTGCTATTGGTGCTGTATGCGCTGACGAGCTTCAAGCTGCCTGAAAAGAGCCACTACATCGCGTATGACATCGAAGGCAGCGCCGTCAGCATCAGCCTGCGCGCGGTCCAGGATTTTCTCACGCGCCTGGCCGGCGAATTTGCGGCTGTAGAAGAACTGAAGCCCTCGCTGTCCGTGCAGGGCGGCGCGGTGGATGTGCAGCTCGATGTGAAGGTGCGGGCCGGTGCGCAGATTCCGGAGCTGTGCCGCATGCTGCAGGAGCGCGCCCGATCTACCCTGCGCGAGAAAGTCGGCCTCTCCGACGTCAAGGAGGTGCGCGTCCGCGTGCAGGAAATTGTCGGCGAAGTCCCTTCGGAAACCGCTTCGGGAGAGCGTCCCGAGACGTTCAGCGCATAGGCCGCTTCCGGACGTCGCATCATGAATTGGGATGCCATCGCCGCCGAGCATCGCGCTGTCGTGGAACAAGTGGTTGGCGCACTGCGGCCGGCCATTGAGGAAGCGGCGGAGCGGATGGCGATCTGCCTCAAAGCCGGCGGCAAGGTTTTGCTCTGCGGCAACGGCGGCAGCGCGGCGGATGCCCAGCACATCGCAGGCGAGTTCGTGAACCGTTTCCTGCGCGAGCGACGCCCGTATGCCGCGGTCGCGCTAACGACGGATTCCTCCATCTTGACCGCGGTGGGCAATGATTACAGCTTTGAGCAGGTGTTCGAAAAGCAGGTCGAGGCGCTCGGAAATCCGGGCGATGTCCTCATTGCCATCTCCACCAGCGGGCGCGCGGCAAACGTGCTCCGCGCGGTGCGGGCGGCGCGCGCGCGCCGCATGACGGTCATCGCGCTGACCGGGGGGACCGGCGGGGATCTGGCCGACGCCGCCGATTGTTTGCTCTGTGTCTCCTGCACCCGCCACACGCCTCGGATCCAGGAGGGGCATTTGCTGATCTACCACGCGTTTTGCGAACGTTTGGAAGAATTGATGGAGGATTCATGATGGCCCGCCCCCGCGCAAAGAAACCCGCCGTGGACGTCGCGATTGTCGGCTCGATCGGCATCGATACAGTGGAAACGCCGACGGATCGGCGCGAACACATTTTGGGCGGGTCTGCAAGCTATGCGTGCGCCGCGGCGTCTTTTTTCTCGCGCGTCGGCATGGTGGGTGTGGTCGGAACCGATTTTCCTGCCGCGTACCTGAAGCTTTATAAACGATTCGGCATCGACACCGAGGGGCTTCAGGTCAGACCCGGCGAGACGTTTCGATGGAGCGGCGTTTACGAGTCCAACATGGACAATCGCCGGACCATCAGCACCGAATTGAACGTGTTCGCCTCGTTCTCGCCGGAGCTGCCGGAGGGCTATCGCGACGCGCCGTATCTGTTCCTCGCGAACATTTCGCCATCTCTGCAACTGCACGTGCTCGATCAGGTTCGCCGCCCGCGGTTTGTGATGCTCGACACGATGGATTTGTGGATCAACACCGCGCGCGACGAATTGCACACCGTGATCGGGCGCGTGGACCTGCTGACCCTCAACGAGTCGGAGGCGCGCCACCTGACCGGACGCCACGCCCTGATGCAGGCCGCGCGGCGCCTGCTCGAACTAGGCCCCAAATATGTGATTATCAAGAAAGGCGAGCACGGAAGCATGCTGTTCTCGCGCCGATCGATCTTCCTGATGCCGGCATATTTGCTGGAGGACGTGCGCGATCCGACCGGCGCGGGCGATACGTTCGCCGGAGGCTTTCTGGGCGCGCTCGCTCGCATGGGGACCGTGAGCGAATCCGCGATTCGCCGCGCGATGCTGTACGGCAGCGTCGTCGCCTCGTTCGGCGTCGAGGATTTCAGTCTCGATCGACTCGCCAAGCTCAAACGCCCGCAGATTGAGCAGCGCGTGCGTCTCTTCCGGCGCATGCTCGCGGGGTGAGGGGCGATTTCGATAGGGAATTCGTTCCGATGCCGATTCTGATGATGAATCGGTGCGGATGGCGCGGGGTTATTGCTGCCGGAAGCCTTGGGCTTGGGAGTAGCGGCCGAGGCGGCGGCCTGACTCGGCATCCTTAATCTCGATCCACTCGGCGGTCGCGCCGCGCGTGGCGGTCGCGTGAGCGGCCAGCATGCGGGCCAATCCTTCTCGCACACCGGGATCGAGGCCAGCCCAAACGGCGCGATACATGGTCGCCTCGCTGTTGGTGGCGGTATAGTCGACGATCACCCGCATGGCTTGGAGGCGCGTGATGAGCATGGTGTAGTCCTCGCTCGGCGAATTGGGCGCCGGCCGCGTCGCCAGGAGCGGAACCCAGAACGATTCGCCGCCCGCGCGCGGTTCGACCCGAATCCACAGACCTTTTTGCTCTTTTACCTGTAACAGGGTGCCCCGATTGACATCGTTCATTTGCACCCGGTTATACCGGTCGCCCGGGCCGCCGCGCGGGACTGTGTTGTCCGAGAGCATAAACCGCAGCGACCCGATCAAGGGCAGCGGATCGCGGATCAGTCGAAAGGTGAGCGACTCCTCCACTTCGGCGAGCGCTTCGCGGCGCGCGAATTCCTCCGGATACACGTCAGCGAGCGCTTCGGGCGCCATTTCGGAGCGCGCGATCGTGATTTCCGAAAGCCCGTCTTTCAGCACAACGCCGTCGGCGCTGTACGATTTGACCTCGCCGCCTTCGCGTGTGCCGTCGCGGAGCAGGATCAACAGATTTTCGCCGACTTGCGGCGGATCGAAGAGCTCGAAGTAGCGGCGCCACGCCGATTCGTACTCTGCCTGTAGCGCGCCGTCCGTGTATTCCCGGCCGGGTTTGGGCGTCGAGTCAACGGCAGGCGTCGGCGGCGGGGCGTGTTTTTTGCAACCCGATATAACGGTTGACGCCGCAAAAAGCGCAGCCATCCAAAGTGCACTGAATTTCACGCTTGATATTTACCAAATCGCTGGACGAATGAAAGGATATTTGGTGTTAGTGATGCGTTTGAAAGGACCCACCGCGTGCCATGAAACGTACTTCCCCCCCTGATGCCTGCGCCTCGTGCGACCTCCGCTGCAACTCCGCCCGCGTGATCGACGGCCCCGAGCGGGCGGCCAGTCGCGCGATGCTGCACGCGGTCGGCTTCCGCGACAGCGATTTCAAGAAACCGCAAATCGGGGTGGCGTCCACCTGGAGCATGGTGACACCGTGCAATATGCACATCGACAAGCTGGCGCGCTATGCGGCGCAGGGCGTGGATGCGTCCGGCGGAAAAGCGGTTATTTTCGGCACCATTACGGTGTCGGACGGCATTTCGATGGGAACCGAGGGGATGAAGTATTCGCTCGTGTCCCGCGAGGTGATTGCGGACTCGATCGAGGCGGTCGTGGGCTGCGAGGGCTTCGATGGCTTCGTGGCCATCGGCGGATGCGACAAGAATATGCCGGGCTGCGTCATCGCGATGGCGCGGCTGAACCGCCCGTCGGTTTTCGTGTACGGCGGCACGATCCTGCCGGGCACGCACAAGGGGCGCAAGGTGGACATCGTGTCGGTGTTCGAGGCCGTCGGCGCGCACGCGCGCGGGGATATCTCCGACAAGGAACTCAAGGAAATCGAGAAATGCGCGATTCCGGGTCCCGGCTCATGCGGGGGCATGTACACGGCGAATACGATGGCGTCGGCGATCGAAGCGCTGGGATTGAGCCTCCCGAACAGCTCCGCGCAGGCGGCGGTGTCGGCCGCCAAGCGGGAAGATTGCCGCGCGGCGGGCCGCGCGGTGCTGAACCTGCTCAAACGCGGTATTCGTCCCCGCGATATCCTGACGCGCGAGGCGTTCGAGAACGCGATCGCGCTGGTGATGGCCCTCGGCGGCTCGACCAACGCCGTGCTGCATCTGCTCGCGATGGCGCACGCGGCGGAGGTCAAGCTGACCCTCGACGATTTTACACGGATTGGCCGAAAAACGCCGGTGCTGGCGGACCTCAAGCCGAGCGGGAAATATGTGATGGCCGAACTGGTCAAGATCGGCGGCACGGTACCGCTGATGAAGACATTGATTGCCGAAGGGCTGATGCACGGCAACTGCCTGACCGTGACCGGCAAGACTCTTTGGGAGAATGTTCGAAAGGCTAAACCCTACCCGGCGAAGCAGGACGTGGTGCGTCCGCTGTCGAACCCGATCAAAAAAGACGGGCATCTGGTGATCTTGCGGGGGAACCTCGCGCCGGAGGGCGCAGTGGCGAAGATTTCCGGCAAAGAAGGACTTTCCTTCAGCGGTCGCGCGATCGTGTTTGACTCCGAGGAGACCGCCCTGCGCGCGATCCTGGACGGCCGCGTCAAGGCGGGGCATGTCATCGTGATCCGTTATGAAGGTCCGCGCGGCGGCCCCGGCATGCGCGAGATGCTGTCGCCGACCTCGGCGGTGATGGGGAAGGGGTTGGGCAAATCCGTCGCGCTGATTACGGACGGACGCTTCTCCGGCGGCAGCCACGGATTCGTGGTGGGCCATATCACCCCGGAAGCCTATGTCGGCGGTCCCATCGCAATTGTGCGAAACGGCGATCCGATCACCATCAATACGGAGAAGCGCATCGTCCAGCTCGATTTGCCGGATGCGGAGATTAAGAGCCGGCTGGATGCCTGGAAAAAACCGAAACCGCGCTATACGCGGGGCGTGCTCGCGAAATATGCCGCCCACGTGACGTCCGCCTCGCTCGGTGCGGTAACGGACGCCGGTCTTGATTCGTGATGCTGCGCTGAACCCGCGAGTGTGAAGCGCACGCGATTCGTCCGGGTTATCTTTACTTGGCACGGTTCCCGCTGCAACGAGTTCCCATTGCTTCTGGAGGAACCCTACATGTGCCGACTTCTCTTTCGCGCTTTCGCGCTATTCGGCGCGCTCGCTGCGACAAGCGCCCCCATGATGGCGAAGGCCGAGCGCCACTGGTTTATCGCGCCCGGCGGCAGCGATAGCGGCAACGAGTGTCAGGACTCGAACGCTCCGTGCGCGACCATCGCCTATGCGCTGACGCGCATTGCCACGAATGCGGCGCTGGCGGGCGATACGCTTCACCTCGCGCCGGGCGTGTACACGGAATCTGGACTGGTCCTGTCGCGCGATATTGCGATTTCGGGGGCGGGACCGGGGCAGTCGATTGTTCAGGCCGCGAGCGACGCCGCGTTTGCGACGGACCGCGTGTTCACGATCGAGTTCACCTCCATGGTTCGGATCGACGGCATCACGATTCGCAACGGGCGCGCGCCGGACGGCGCGGACACGATGGACATCGGCAACGCGGGCGGCAACGGCGGCGGCGTGCTTAATAATGGAATCCTCGAACTGGCGAATGTGCATATCGTCAGCAACTGGGCGGGGCGCGGCGGCGCGGGTCAGACCGGAGGTCGCGGCGGATTTGGCGGTGGGATTTTCACCGACGGATCCCTCGTCGCAAGCAACGTCATTGTCGCATACAATCGATCCGGCAACGGCGGCGGGGGCTTGGATTACGGCGGGCGGTCGGGCGCGGGATGGGGCGTGCACAATTCCGGATTCTCCGATATTCGCTTTTCGACGATCCACCACAATAGCGGTGGGAATGGAGGTAACGGCGGAATTGACGGCGGCGACGCTGGTCCGGGAGGAATATGGAACTCGGGTACGCTGATATTGTTCAGTTCTACTGTGCACGGCCAAGTCGGCGGCGCCGAAGGTATCGGCACCAATGGTGTTCAGGGATTGCCCGCATTTGGCGGCGGTCTTTGGGCGGAGTCGACATCCACCAACAGAATCCTCCACACCACCATCGCGGACAATGTTACGGTCTATGCCGACGCGATGTTTAGCGACGGCGCGCGCGTTGAGGTCGATCATGCTGTGATTGAGGGCGCGGTCGCCGGTGATCTTCATATCTCAGGCCGCTCGTTGGTTGAAGACAGCAATGATGCGATCCTTACGGGCGATCTCGGCGCACTGATCACCGGCGTTGATCCGCTCCTCGGCGAATTCGATTTCTTTGGCGGTCCCACGCCTTTGCGCCGCCTCAAAGCATCGAGTCCAGCTGTCAATGCCGGCGATCCCGCTATTTTGAATCCACCGAGCATCGACCAGCGAGGTGCACCCAGGATTCAGGGCGGGCGAATTGACCTCGGCGCCTATGAAGTACAATCTGGGGTATCCTATGTCGGGCAAGGCGGAACGGATGGTACAAACGAGTGCCGCCATGAAAACGCGCCCTGCGCGACAATCCGCCATGCGGTGTTGCAAGCGCTGCCTGGCGACGAAATTGCCATTTTACCTGGTGTTGTCGCGGACGAAAATGTCGCGCTAGATCGACCGCTGCTCATTCGAGGCGCGGGCATCGGAACGTCGATCTGGCAGGCCGCCAGCGATCGACTCCTTGTTGTCCCGCTCGGCGTGACGGGTACTGTGCGTGATCTCACGCTGCGCGGCGGGCGCGCGCTTGACGGCGTGGATGCTGAAGACGGCGCATGGGGCGGCGCCGTGTATAACGAAGGCGCATTGAGAATTGAACGCTGCGCATTCGAGGACCACGCTGCGGGCGCGGGCGGCCCGCTCGGCGGGTTTGGAGGGCGCGGCGGCGCGATTTACAACAATGGCATGCTCGACGTGATGGCTTCCCGCTTCGTCAGCAACCGCGCTGGAAACGCGGGAGCCGATGCAGAAGGCGGCCCCGGCGGCGCGATCTACAACGATTCGACGCTTCACATTCGTGATAGCGCGTTTCTCGACAACGCCGCGGGCGACGGCGCTGCGTTGCAAGCCGGCGGTTCCGGCGGCGCGATTTATAATGCAGGACTGATGACCATTATCGGTTCGACCCTCGCCGGAAATCGGACAGGATCGGGCGACCCCGGCGGGTTCGGCGGCGCGATCTACAATGAGGACACGCTCGGCGCGACGAATATCACCGTCAGCGGGAACCGCGCCGAGAGCGGCGGGCGCGGCGGCGGGATTGCGAATCCGGGATTCCTCACCCTGCGCCACTCGACCATCGCATCGAATCATGCGGCAGAGGCCGGCGGCATCGATGCGGCCGGGCCATCAACTGTCTTGGGACATGTGCTGCTGGCGGTGAACAGCGCCGATCTCGACGGGCCCGACGGAATAGGCATCATCGACTCGCGCGGATGGAACCTCATTGGCAACTCGAGCAATCTGAACCTCACGAATGTGCTCACCGGCAATCAACTCGACGCGGACGCCGCGCTTGAGCCGCTCGCGGACAACGGCGGGCCGACGTGGACGCACGCGCTGGGTCCGGCGAGCGCCGCGCGCGACGCAGGCGATCCGTCCTTCGCGCCGCCGCCCGCCGCGGACCAGCGCGGTTTTCCAAGACTGATGGCGCCCCGGATCGATATCGGCGCTTTCGAAGCGCCTTTGCTCGACAGCGACGGCGACGGCCTGCCGGATTATTGGGAGTTGCAATACGGATTGGACCCGTTCGATCCCGGCATAACGAACATCCACTCCGGCGCGTCGGGCGATTCGGATGGCGACTTCGCCTCGAATTTGGACGAATACATCGCGGGCACGTCGCCGATTGATGCCCAATCGGTATTTCGCGTGACCGCGATCGGCGTTGCCTCTGCTGTGCAGGTCGCGTTCAACTCCGTCACGGGACGTTTGTACTCGTTGCAATACGCCGCGCCCGCGGTGGAGATGGTCTGGTCGAACGTCACCGGCCAGATCGACGTGCCCGGCGTCGGCGTCTCCACAGTCCTCGTCCACGCGACCGACGCGCCGATGAGCGCTTATCGGTTGAGCGTGCGAATCCCGTGAATGGGATCGCGCTGTGCTGCGGCGAAATTCGATGATTGGGATTTGGCGGGATTTGCACTACGTTCGCGCGTCGCTTACGTGTCATGATCGCGCCGCGCACACCTGAAGACGAGTGGACCGGAAAACTCCGGGATCAAGTGGATGCTTTTTTCCGTCCGGGCGGGGGGATGGAACAGGCCGGCGCGCGCGAGGGCTTCCCGTTCGAGGCGCGGCCTCAACAGCGGGCGATGGCGCTGGCCGTGGCCGACGCGATCGAGCGGGGCCGCCATCTCGCGGTCGAGGCGGGGACGGGCGTCGGCAAGAGTTTCGCCTATCTCGTCCCGCTCATCCTCGCGGCGAAGCTAAAAAATGTGCAGGTGGTCGTTTCGACCTACACGATTGGGCTGCAGGAGCAACTGATTCAGAAGGATATCCCATTTCTTCAGCGGCACCTCGGCGTGGAGTTCAAAGCAGTGCTTGTGAAAGGGCGGGGGAACTATTTGTGCCTGCGCCGCCTCGCTCGCGCAGAACGTATGGGCGGCGACTTGCTGCGGATCGACCACGAGGCGGAACTCGCGCGCATCCGCGCGTGGAGCGCGCGCGCGGTCGAGGGCACGCTTCAGGAACTCCCCGAGCATCCGCATCCGGAGGTGTGGAACGCGGTCAATGTCGAGCACGGCAACTGTATGGGGCACAAGTGCCCCGAATATGCGCCGTGCTTTCTCTTCAAGGCGCGCCGCGAAATCACGGGCGCGGATCTGCTCATCGTGAACCATCACTTGTTTTTCTCCGACCTCGCGCTCCGCCGCGAAAAGGCGGGCATCCTGCCGGAGTGCATGATCGCGGTGATGGACGAGGCGCACATGATGGAGCAGGTCGCCGGCGACCACCTCGGCCTGCGGCTGTCCCAATACCAGTTCGAGCACTGGCTGCGCCGCATTTATTTGCCGGACACCGGAAAGGGGCTGCTGGCTGTGTTGCGAAAGGGAGAGGCCGCCAACGCTGCGGTGCAGGTCTATGAGGAGGTCGCCCGCTTTTTTAGCGCGGTGCGCGAGTGGGCGGGTCTGAGCGGAGAACGCCGCCAGCGCGTCGCAACGGACCCCATTCCGGTGGAGACCGATCTGCCCGAGCGCATCAAGCGGCTCAACGGATTTTTGCGCCTGATTCACGACGAGCAGAAGGATCTCGATGTGCGCGCCGAACTGGCGGCCGCCCGGCGGCGCGGCGATGAGCACCTGCTCTCGCTCGACGCCTTTTTGCGCCAGACGATTGGCGACAGCGTCTATTGGATCGCGCTCGAAGGCGCGCGCCGACCGCAGACTGTGCTCTATTCCGCGCCGATCGAGGTCGCGCCCCTGTTGGAGGAGCATCTGTTCGCGCAGCTCGATTCGGTCATCATGACCAGCGCGACCTTGGCGGTCGAGGGGCGGCTGGACTATTTCGTGAATCGCGTCGGCGCGCGCGAGTGCGATCTGGAGCAGGTCGGCTCGCCGTTCGACTACGCGCGTCAGATGCGGATTCTGATTCCCAACGGCATGCCCGACCCGAATCGCACCGAGGAGTTTACCGATGCCGCCACGCATGCGATTCGGCATTTCGTGCAGCGAACAAAAGGCCGCGCATTCGTGTTGTTCACCGCCGACCGCCTCATGCGCGCGGTGGCGGATCGCGTGCGCGGCGCGTTCGCGAAAGCCGGGCTGGAGTTGCTGGTGCAGGGCGAGGGCCTGCCGCGCACGCAGATGCTCGATCGCTTCCGCAACAGCGCGGGCGCCGTCTTGTTCGGGTTGGACAGCTTCTGGATGGGCGTCGATGTGCGGGGCGAGGCGTTGAGTAATGTGATCATCACGAAGCTGCCGTTTGCTGTGCCGGATGAACCGGTCGTGAAGGCGCGGATGGATCGGATCGCGGAGCGCGGCGGAGACCCGTTTCGCGAGTACAGCCTGCCCGAGGCGATTCTAAAATTCCGGCAGGGCGTCGGACGTCTCATTCGCTCGCAAACGGACGAGGGGATCGTCGTGATCCTCGACCCGCGTATCAAGAGCAAGTGGTACGGACGCCAATTTCTTGATTCCCTTCCCGAGTGTCCGATCGAGCGGGTCGATATTTGACGGGCTGAACCTACCCCGCCCTTCGGGCACCCCTCCGGAGGAGGGGACCGGCGTTTTGGCCGCGGCATCTATCATCGACAATCCGCTCCTGGGAGGGGTCCGCGCAGCGGGGGGATCAAACCTCTTTTTTCTGAACGAATGATAGGATTCGCCTCGATAGCCCGGTTGGGCAACAGATCCCAGAAGATTGTCGCGATTTGTTGCGCCCTTAACTCGACCGGATCCTTACGGGAGGGTATAATCTGCCAATGCGCGAGCGTGTTGTCCTCATGCTGTCGATTCTTGTGCTGTGCCCATCAGGCGCGGGGGCTTCGATGATCACGAATGAGGCCCAGTACACGCATAATTTCGAGGTGCAGTCGCTGGATTGGTCGCCAACGAACAACTTGCTGGCTGTCGGTTCGCTGTCGGGCGTGGGGCACAGCGAATATCGGACGCTGCGCTTCCAGCCGCCCGGCACGCTCACCGTCGCGAGCACACAGCGGTACGGCGTCGCGGTCAACACGGTCCGGTTTCATCCGACCTCCAACCTTGTGGCGATCGGGACCGCGCCGAACGCGAGCACGGGCGAGGTGCGCTTCCTCGCGTTGAATCCGACGAATGGGTCGATCCTGCACTCCAACCGTTCGATCGAAGTCGGCGCGCACGTCAAGGCCGTCGATTGGCGCATCCTCGGCGCGTCGAATTATCTCGCGGTTGCCATCAGCAACGGGACTCATGAGGCGGCGGTGTATTCCTATGCCCAAACGGCGCAGGTGCTGCATGCGACGTACAATTTTCCCTCTTCGATGGATGCGCCGTATCGCGATGCGATGCGCTGGCGGCCGGGATCGACCCAGCTCTTGTTCGGCAGCCACAGCCCGGCTTTGAACGATCTGACCATCCTTGGCTTTTCCGGAGCGGCGCTTGCGCCGACGTGGACGCTGGGTTTCTCGCCGGAGCAGGCGCGCGCGATCGCGTGGCGGCCCGACGGCACGGTCTTCGCAGCGGGGCTTTTCAACATCGGGGCTACAAACGAGCAGAACTTTCGCATCTACACGGCGGGCGTGGGAAATGCCTTCGGCGAAGTCACGAATGCGCGCATCGGCGAATTCAAGCGGGTCAACGCGATCGACTGGTCGCCGTCGGGCGACTGGATCGCGTACGCGCGCGCCGAGACGAACGCGAATATTCGCATATTCCGTTACGATTCGACGAATCGAACCCTGCAGTTGCTGGAAGAGTGGCTGCACATCGCGCCGGCTGTCGAAATCAACTCCGTGCGCTGGTCGCGAGACAGTCGTTATTTGGCTGTCGGAGCGAACGCGAACCCGCATGTCGCCATCTATCGCGTGCGCCAGGCGGACCTTGGCATTGTGAAGACCGGCTTCCCGATGGTCGCGACGCCGGGATCGAACCTAACGTACTGGCTGCGGATCACGAACAGCGGGCCAGACACCGCCCTTGCTGTTTCGATGATCGATACGCTTCCGACCAATGTGACGCCGCTGGCGGTGACATCACCCGTGTTTTCGTGCGTCACCAGCGGGCGCGTTGTGGAGTGTTCGGCTGCTGATTTGCCCGCGTTCACGTCAACGTGGATTTCCATTCTGGTACAGGCGCATAACCCGCTGGCGGCGGCTATTACGAACCGAGCTGCGATCGGGGCGCTGACCCCCGATCCGAACGCCACGAACAACATCGCTGTCCTCGTGTTGAAGCGGGATGGCGACGGCGATGGGATCGCGGACGACATCGACAACTGTCCCTTCACCCATAATCCGAGCCAGTTGGATTCGGACAGCGACGGTATTGGGGACGCGTGCGATAACTGTCCGTTTAATGCAAATCCGGCTCAGACCGACTCGGATGGGGATGGGTGGGGCGATGCGTGCGACACGTGTCCCGGCTTTTTCAATTTCACCAATTTCGATGCGGACGGCGACGGCGTTGGGGATGAGTGCGACAACTGTCCGGCAGTCTTCAATCCGAGCCAGTTGGATTCGGACAGCGATGGCATTGGCGACGCGTGCGACAGTTGCCCGTTCCATTTCAATACCGGTATGGATTATGACGGAGATGGAATCGATGATGCCTGTGATGAAGACCTCGACGGCGACGGGATGCCGAACTGGTGGGAAGACCTGCACGGATTCGACAAATATAATCCTGTGGATGCGCTGAATGACGCCGATGGCGACAGCTTCCTTAATTGGGAGGAGTATGTGTATGGGACAGATGCAACGAACGCGGCGTCCTATTTCCGCTACGAATCGATGTCGTCCGCTCCGCCTGCGTTGACGTTCGTTTCCGCGACGGGGCGCTGGTATGACATTCTCGTGAGCACGGATTTGATCGCCGGCGGATGGACCCATTGGCGAACCAACCAGCCGGGCAGCAACGCGACGTTGACCATCACGGACACCAACGGACTCCCCATGCGCCACTACCGCATCCGCGTCCATGCGCCGTAGCCGTCTCGGACCGAGGATGGGCATCCCCGTTGCCGATAGTCGCCGATATCTTTAATTTCTGAATTGCACTGGGGTATGTTCTCCGCCTATACCAAGAGCCTCGCGTTTCGCCGTTATGATGAAATTCTCTATCTTCCTTCTGGCGGGCCTGTTTGCATCTGTACTCGTATTCGCCGCTGTCGGCGATTCGCCGCCGCCGTCCGCGGCGATGTTGCGCAGCGAACTGACTAAAATCCGCGCAGAAATCGAATCCGCCCAGAAGGGCGTCGACGACGCGATGAAGCGCCTGCACGAGCGGCAGCGCCGCATCGAGTACGAGGACCCGGAGATCGTCGCCGTCCGCGAGGAATTGCTCGAACTGGAGCGGCAGGTGTTGCGCAAACGCGAGGAACTCAACGCGAAGCTCGCGCTCGTGCCCGAGATCAAGCGGATTGAAGAGGAACGGCGCGACTACTTTCATCGATTGCGGCAATTGCGGGAAACGGAAGCGGCCATTCAGCGCGAATTGGCCGCGCGTGAACGTGAATAAGGGCGGCGCCGGATGTCTCTGGTGCGATAGGGGCTTTTTATCCAAGGTAGGACGAGGTGTGACGTGAAACGACTACGCAACATCGGGCTTATGCTGGCACTGGTCGCCGTCGCGGGCTTGTGGGCCGTGCGCACAATCGGAAGCGACGGACGCGAAGGCGAGGCGGCCTTTACCCTCTCGCGCGAGGGCGACCGCTACACCTTGAAGGCGAACAACGCCCGACTGGTCGATGTGCTCGCCGAATTGCGCCCGTTGGCCGGCCTCGAACTGGCCGCGGACCCCGCGCTCGACACCCGCATCACCGCCGACCTTGCCGACGCAACGATAGAGCAAGTGCTCGCCGCCGTGAGCAGCAGCCGCGCGCTGGTCTATGAGCGCACGCGCGAGGACGACCTCCGTCTGATCCATGCCCGATTGACCTCCGAGCAGGATCCCGTTGAGCCCGCCGCTGCGCCGGGCGAGGCGCCCGCGCGCACGTTCGCGGCGCGTCCTGCGCCGATCCCACAACGCCTGCTGACGAACACTCGCCGCACGCTGGACGAATTGCGCAAGGACGATGCCGGGGCGATTTTGTTCTCCGGCGCGATCCTCGACACCCGTGCGCTGGTGGAGGAGGGGCGGGGGCTCGATCTGCCCGACGCGTTTCGAGCGCCGGCGGACTCCGTCAACCAGATCGTGCAATTCGATCGGCCTGTTTCCACCGCGGATCGCGAGGCCATGGAAGCGCTCGGCATACGAGTGAATCACTATCTGCCGCACCGCGCGTATGCGGTGAGCGCGACGCCGGAACAGCTTGCCGCGCTGCAAAATCTGCCGGGCGTGTATATGACCGAGCCGTATCATCCCTATTTCAAAATGAGCGCCGCTGTGCGGGAACGGCTCGTTGGCGGCGGCTCGGCGGTTGATCCACAAGAAGTAGCGGCCTTCAAAATAATGACGTTCAGCGGCGCGGATGCGGAGGCGGATCTCGCCGCCCTTGGCCTGGAGGCGGTTCGCGCGGAGTCCGACGGGCGTCGTCAGGTCCTGACGGTGAACGCCAACGCGGATCAACTGACCCGTCTGCTGAAGGCCGACAGTGTGCAGTGGATCGAGCCCTACATACCCGCCGCGGTGATGAACGATCTGGGCAACAAGCGCATGCGCGTGCCGAGCCTGCGCCAACTGCATCCGACGTTGCGCGGCGACGGCATGACCATCGCCGTGACGGATTCCGGCGTGGACTTCAAGCATCAGGGCTTCAGCGTTGTACAGGGATCCCCGACGTCGACGAATCTCAATACGCGCATCCACTATTACGAATTTCGCGAAGGTCCTTTCACGGAAGGCCTCCCGGGCGATGTAGATGGCCACGGCACGCATGTGGCTGCGACGATACTCGGCAACGGCGCGCTTTCGCAGACCGCGAATGCGGTGCCGGGCTCGGACGGACCTCCCTTCGGCACCAATCAATTTGCCGGCGTCGCGCCGCGGGCGCGGCTGGTGATGCTCGAAGATTTTAACAGTATTCCGCAGGACGAACAGGCCCGGATCAGCCATCAGCAGGGCGCGCGTATTTCGAACAACAGTTGGGGGTATCCTGCCTTTTTCGAATACGGCGCGGACAGCGCCCTGTGGGACGCGCTCGTGCGCGATGCGGACTCGACCGCGCCGGGCAACCAGGAATTAATCACCTTTTTCGCGGCCGGCAACTCGGGCGAGGGCGATCCGGACGGCACCGGCGGCCAGCCAGGCACGGTCTCGATGCCCGGCAACGCGAAGAACGTCATTACGATGGGTGCGCTCGAACAGCCCCGCTATGCCAACAACATCATGGGCGTGTTTTTTGGTGGACAGCAGTATTTTTCGGATTTGGAGTCGGATTCCGACTGGCAAGTCGCCAGCTTCAGCGCGCGCGGTCCTGTGTCGGGCACTGATTTGCGCGTGAAGCCCGATCTGGTGGCGCCCGGCGCTTTCGTCATTTCCGCGCAGTCGCACGAGACCTCGCCGGACGATTTCACGGTCGATTTCAGCCGCACGGACTACCGGTTCGGCAATGTGGATACCGGCACAAATTACGCTTTTTTGAGCGGCACCTCGATGGCGACTCCGCTCGGCGCGGGCGCGGCGGCGCTGATTTACCAGCACCTCACCAACACGCTGGGCAACCCGCCGAGCGCTGCGCTCATGAAGGCGATTCTCGTGGCCGGCGCCCGCACGGTCAATTCGTTGATCTACCGCCGCCCGATCTGGAGCGAGAATCTCGACTTGGTGGATGACGGATGGGGGTTGATCGACGTCGCCCGCTCGGTGGCCGGTCCGCGCATTCGATCGAGCGATACCGTGCTGCTGTTCGATCAGGCGCAGACGCAGCCCCTGCAAACGGGCGAAACGTATTCGCAGCAGATATCGATGGGCGCCAACGAAGGCGGTCTGCGCATCGTGCTGGCCTACACCGACAAACCCGGCACGCCGGGCGCGGGAATTCAGCTCGTCAACAATCTCGATCTCATCGTCTTCGGACCGAACGGGGCGATCTATCGCGGCAATCAATTCGCGTCGGACGGCGTGCACGCTTACCGCTTCTCGGCGTCTGATCCGGTGTTGTACGACCAGTACAACAATGTCGAAGTGGTGACGATTCCGGCGGGCGGCGCCGGCACCTATACGATCCGCGTGTTTGGCCGCCAGGTCGCCGACGGGCCGCAGGACTATGCCCTCGTCATCCAGAAAGGGATCGGCTATCAGGGCCGCACGCCGGGCAACTTCCCCTCCATTGCGCTGGATACGAACGGGCTGCCGGTCATCGCGTATTCCTTCGATCCTTCCCAACAGGATGACGCCACATCCAACCTGACGCGCCAGATTCATGTTCGCCGGTGGGCGGGACCGTACGGCGATGCGGCCGAGCTCGGCCAATGGAAGCGCCTGGAAGACCAGTGGTACGGCATTCGCGATTCGCTCGATTTCGGCGGTATCAGCAAGACGCTTGAAAATTCCGAATACCCATCCGTCGCCGTGCGGGGCGACAAGATTTACGTCGCATGGGAGGAAGGCACTCAATTCGATCCGAATAGCGCGATCACGAATCAGCGCGTTTTCCTCCGCGCGTTCAACGGTTCCGACTGGGTCCAGTTGGGCGGGTCGGCATCCGGCTTCGGCGTCAGCAAAAACACGAACGGTTACGACGCGACACGCCCGGTTGTCGGTGTGATGGGCGACGGCTCGCCGGTCGTAGCGTGGCTGCAAGATGGATTTGCGCCCAACTTGAGGCGTGTTTTTGTCGCTCGCTGGGACGGCACCAACTGGGTTGGTATGGCGGGTTCACATACGAACGGCGTGCCGACGCCGGCGGCAACCAAACTGGCTGATGAACTCTCGATGACCATCAACGGCGTCGGGAATCCCGTGCTGGCCTTCAAGGAGCAGACGAATCCCGACGGCATCGTGGTCCTGCAATGGACCGGCGCGGCGTGGGGCAACATCAGTCCGCCGGATGTGCCGCCGTTTCTAGAAAAGCCGCGCATTGCATCCGGGCCCGGACCGAATAACCTCGCGCTCGCGTGGATTCAGACGTACGGCGCAGCGCCGGGCATCTATCAGTCCCTCCAAGTGTATGCGGCGCGCTATAACGGCACCTGGTCTGCGGTCGGCGGCTCGCAGACATTCCCCGGCATCAGCGCGGCGACAAATCTCACCGAGCGCCCCCGCGATTTGGCGGTCGGCGTCGCGTTCAACAACAATATCACCGTGATGTGGCAGGGCGGAACGAACGAACAGGAGCGCACGATCATGGGTCGCCGCTGGACAGTTGGGGCGACGAATTGGACGGATATCAGCGGTTCCTCACGCGCGCCGGGCATCACCAAGGTGTTCGATGCCTATTCCACGCCGAGCATGGCGATCGATGGCGCCGGTTTGCCTATTGTGGCCTTCGCGAACACGTCGTTCCAGGCCAACGAACAAGAGGTGCAGACTTACACCCTCGTGGGCGACCGCTCGCCGCCGACGTTCGCCGGCCTGCAGACGGCGCTGGGAGGGACAAACAACAATGTCACGCTCGGATGGCTGCCTGCGACCGACGACACGTCCACAACGATCGTGTATCGCATTTATCGCGGCACACAAACTTTTGCGTGCGGCGTCTCGCCGACCTGCGATAGCGGCAACGTGTTCAGCAACCAGATCGCGACGGTCACCAACACGACGACCTTCACCGTCACCGGCCTGACGGCGAACTTGATTTATTGCTTCGGCGTTCGCGCGGTGGATGAAAACGGGTTGATCGAATCCAATACGGTGGTGCGTTCCGCCGGCCCGGTTTCCGGTGTCGGCGACAACGACGGCGACTGTCTGCCCAACGCGCTCGAACTCGCGGCGGGCACCGAACCCTGCGTGAAGGATACGGACGGCGACGGGATGTGGGACGGCTGGGAATGGGCGTTCTCAACGAACAACCTTGCTAAGACGAATCCCATTTCGATTTTCAATACCAATGTTATTTTCCTCAGCCCGATCGACAACGGCATCGACAATATTCGAACCCCGACGCCGAATGACGGCGATCCGATCAATCTGCCTGGCGCCGATCCCGACGGCGATGGCGCGTCGAGCTTCGAAGAGTTCCTCTGGTGGCTCAACAACGGTGCGAGCTGCGCGATCACGAACGTGTCGGTGCCTGCCGGGCCGAATCCGACGGCCTTTGACACCGACGGCGACGGCATGCCCGACGGCTGGGAAATGTTGAATGGCCTAAATCCCATCAATCCGTCTGACGCCTCGGGTGATCTTGACGGCGACGGTCTGACCAATCTTCAGGAATACCAATTCGGCTCCGATCCGCGTAACACCGACAGCGACGGTGATGGGCTCTCCGACGGCGCTGAGGTCAACATTTACGGAACCAATCCTGCGACGGCCGATTCGGACGGCGACGGGTTGGATGACGGCTATGAAGTCCTGATCGGCTCCAATCCGCGCCGTGCGGATAGCAACGGCAATTTCCTCGCCGACGGCGACGCGATCCAGCTCGGACTCAGCCCGACCGGCGCGGTGCAGGCCTACAAGATCCTGTTCAACGAGACCTTTGAATCGACATCGACGACGGTTGCAGCGTGGACCAGCTACCCGTTGAGCGGACCGTCCTTCTTCAACATGTGGCACATTTCCGCCGTCGAACCGGCGCCGGAGACCAGCCCGTTTGACATCGTGTTCTTCGGTGAGCGAAGCACGAACCGCGCCTATCGCGCGGCGCGCGACGTGACGCCGACACCCGGAACGGACACCAATGCGACCTACAACATCGGCGCGCCTGTCGCAATGGCGCTGCAGACGCCGACGCTGACCAACGCAGCGCTTTCGGTTTCAAACCTTTTTGTCGCGTGGACCGAATACTATGAGACGGAACCGGAATTCGACCAGATGGTTGTCCAGGCGCGCGCGTTGCCGAACACGAACTGGATCAATATCAGCGAAATTCGGTCCGGATTGAGCGGTGTGACCAATTTCGCCGGCACGAATGTCAAGGCGCGATGGGTCAATCGCATCGCCGATGCGAGCGCGTTTGCCGGCAAGTCGAACGTGCAGGTTCGGTTCCTCTTCAGCGTGCTCAACAGTATCAACAACGATTACCGCGGCTGGTGGGTGGACGATGTGCGGATCTACGAGGGCACCGTGATCCAAGGCTGGGTGCGGGACATTAACGGGCGCGCGGTTCAGGGCGCGACGGTGCGCGCGATGGGGTCCGGCGGTCTCACGAACCGGGTCAATGGGCATCGCTTTGTCCTGCCGGGCAAGGTGTTTGGCGAGTCCGTCACCGCAGTGGACGGCAGCTATCGTATCGCCGGCTTGCCGATGGGTAAATTCTACTTGAAGGCCTCGGCGGAGGGCTATCTCGACGAGTTTTACGACGGTCCGCTATTCACCAACGGATACGCCTTCGGCAATGGATTCCGTCCCGGTGTATTCGAGCGTGAATCGGTGTCGCCTCTCGGCGTGATCGGTCTGCTGACGCCCGGTGCGGCGACCAATGCGCATTTCGAACTGGAATTCGGGCAGGGCCGCCCGCGACTCGGGGTATCGCTGGTCGATGCCGGCGGCGTCAAGCACCCTGTATTCATAAACGGGATGGGTTCGACTGTTTGGAACGGCAGCACAAGCGCGCCCGCACTAGTGAGCTATGTCACGTCGACGAATCCGCTGCTGAAGCCGAACTTCCCCGATTGGCTGACGAACGCAGTGGCGCCGAATTACCATGCGGATCTGGCGCCCGGACAGCATTTGATCTTCGCCGGAACCAACTTGCCGCTGTTCCCGCTGCTGCCCGTCGATCTGCGAGAGGGCGAGAGCACCCTGGTGATCATCGAGACCAATCAGGCGTTTTCGCGCCTGTTCATCGAAGTCGCGGACGGCGGCGTCTACAACGTGCGGGTTAACGGACGGCTGCTGACCAATCAGACGCCCACCATTGTGGACGTGCGCGCGGGGCTGCATGAGGTGACGCTGGTGAAGACCGGCGCCACGGCGCGTATCGGCGCCAAGCTGGTGGACGCGCCTATCGGCGCGCGAAAGCTCGTGACCTTCTCGACAAACGAAACGCTGGGCGCGGTCGGTTCGCTCAAATTGTCCGCGAAAGATCCGTTCGGCAACGCCATCACCGGCTTGACGGTCGCGATCAACGGGGTGCCGGTGGCGTCCAATGAGGTGGCGGGATCCTCGCTCGATGCGTCCCCCCTCATCATTCAAGGTCTCCGGCCCGGCTCGCATGTGATCAACGTGCAGAAGCCCGGGTACCGTGCGAATGCGCGGCGGCCGGTCGATATCTTTAGCGGGGTGGAGAGCGAGGTCGTCCTCGTGCTCTACGAATCGGATGCCGACTTCGACCGCGTCGGCGACGCGCTGGAAATCGAGAGTTACACGAATCGGTTCCTCTTCCACCGCAACAATGACCCGGACATCGATGGCCTCAACAATCAGCAGGAATTCGACCTGTTCCGATTGTTCGGCATCCGGCTCAATATCTTCAACGCCGATACCGACGGGGACGGCCTCTCCGACGGAAAGGAAGTCGGTTACAACGGCTTCACCAATCGGTTCGCCCGATCGATACTCTATACGAACGCGATCCAATTTACGCCGGTCGTGCAGTCGATGTTTGTCGGACGCTACTTGGACGGCATCGATAATTTCGGCGTCGGCACGGGCGTGGTCGCGTCCATCGGCGGCGATCGCTTCGTCGGCGATATCGTCCACCCGATCCTGCCGGTGCCGACGAAAGAACCCGCGCTCACGGTCTTCACGAATATCCCGACCTTCCCGCCGAAGCGGGCGATCAACCGCGGCCACTTGTCGATGGCGGCCATCTTTGCCGACAGCATGCCGCACCAGGTGGATACCGATGGCGACGGCATGTGGGACGGGTTCGAATATCAATACAGCACGAATGCCGCGATGCTTGACCTGCTTGACGACAGCGACGCGGGCCTCGATCCGGATTTCGACGACCTCACCAATCTCCAAGAATTCCTCGGTGTGGACGGCATCGCCAATACAAACGATTGGCTCAATCCCGGCAAGGCCGACACCGACGGCGACTTCATGCCGGATGGATGGGAAATGCAGTACGGCCTCAATCCGCTCTCCGCCTCGGATGCGTTCCTTGACAAGGACGGCGACGGCCTGCTGAACCTGCACGAGTATCTCGTCGGCACCTCGCCGCTGCTGACGGATACCGATGCCGACTTCCTGCCGGATTACGAGGAGGTCATGATTTACATGACCGATCCGTTGAACCCAGACACCGACGGCGACGGTCTGCTGGACGGTCGCGAAGTGTGGGACAAGAACATGGACGGCATTCGCGACGGCGGCTTCTTCCCGAACTGGTACACGGGCGCCGACATGGACGGCGACGGCTACTGGGACGGCCCGACCGATTGGGATACCGACGGCGACGGCATGCCGGACGGCTTTGAAGTCCTCGATCGCTTCGGCAACATTCGACCGGAAGGTGCGCGGCTCAATCCGTCCGATCCTACGGATGCAGATGAGGACCCGGATGGCGACGGACTGACGAATTTACAAGAATATCTCGTGCGCGACGCGCTGTTCGGGAACCATCCGTCACAATTTTCCGACTTCCACGCGGCATGGTACGGCTACGCGCCTGTCAGATGGCGATTCACTGCTCGTCCATTTGCGTTCGAGTTCCCCGTGTGGGATTACGCCACCGATCCATTCAACGCCGACACCGACGGCGACGGCATTCCGGACGGCTACGAGGTGCTGTTCGGTCTCCACCCGATGGATCCGATCCCGACGGAGTACGGCAGTTCCTTGCTACGATACCCGCCGATCGGCCCCTATGGCGATCCGGATCAGGACGGTCTATGGAATGACTTCGAATACAGGATCCGTTTCGCTATTGACGGCGCCTTCTCCACCAACGCCGCCTTCGGCAGCAGCACGCACCCGTGGCGATCCGACTCCGATGGGGACGGCGTGCCCGACGGGTTCGAGCATCACGCCCTGTTCGGCAATCCTACGCAGCAGGACACCGACGGCGACCGGCTGATGGACGGCATGGGCGTGCCCGGCAAATGGGGCGAAGTTCAGTCGGTTCGCAGAGTGGATTATGAGGTGGTGGCCTGCTCGACCTGCACATGGGCGGATGCCGCTGCGATTGCCGCCGCTACCCCGCACCCCGACAACCCGGCGGTATTGGGCCATTTGGCGGTCATCAGCGATATCCAGGAATTGAACAACGTGCGATCCCTGCTCGGACCCGGCATGACCAATATCGCGCTCGGCTTCCTGGATGCGGAGGGCGAGGGGGTCTATTCCACCGTCACCGGCGAACCCTTTGTGTTCCACTACTTCGCGACAAACGAACCGGCGATTGTGCCGGGTGTGACCAACGTCGGGTTTACGCGTCCGGACGGCTGGTGGGGCGTCGCGCTCGACACCGATCCGATGGACCATTTCGTGATCGAGTGGGCCTATACGCCAATGACGAATCACTACGACGGCGCGACGAACGACCTGTGGGAACTCGTCTGGCCGCTGGCGGACGGTCCGTCCCGTCCTTATTGGCAGCGCGTCAACATCGACAGCAACTCGCCAACGCCCCCCAACCGCTGGGGCGCGGCGATGGTTTATAACCCCGCCTTCGAGCGGAAGAACCGCCGTTTTGACGGCTCGGAGCCGGGATCTCGATACCACTATTCGGGGGTCACGGTACTCGACAATCGCAAGCTCATCGTGATTGGCGGCGTGGACGGTGTCGATCGTTACACCGATATTTGGGAGTTCAGCATCCGCTCGAACGAGTGGCGGAAGAGCGTCCAGAGCCTCCTAACTCCCGCGAATGCTTCGCCCGGCTTACAGGGGCTGCACTCGGGCTTGAGCGATTTTGGCGCGGTACTGCTCATGGGGTATCGCAATACGAAAGACGATGCCTGTTCCTGCCTCTTTGTACCTTGGAACTGCGACGGCGAAGATTTCGGCGAACCGAAAAACCGTCCCTGGAATAATGGATTCAAGCAGTCCAGCTATGACCATACCTACATTCTGGGCGGATGGAACGACCAGCATGAGTATCAGTTGCCGGAGCCGATGCGGACGGTTCTTTATAAATCGACAGACGATCGGACACCCGTGCGCGAGATGAACGACGACGAGGACGACCAGGACGGATGGTCCGCGCGCGTCGGCATCGTCATTCAGAACTATACCAACCTGCTGAGCCCGCCCATCGTCACAGTGACAAACGGGATTGTCGGGTACGGACGGCTCTTCACCGATAACGAGCAGGTGCCGGTTGGCACGTATATCGACAGCTATACGACCGATGTGACGGAAGGAGATACCCGATTGGTCACAACGGTCACGCGGTCGAACGCTGTTGCAGGGGTGCGCTTTGCGAACTTCCCCTTCGTGCCCTCCTGCGATGAGATCGTTTACGCGGGATTGCGATTGGACATCAGCCGGAAACCCGCTCCGACCACCGTGTTCACGATTATTGCAGAATACGATGATGTGGTTCGCACCGCGCGCCCGTACGAGGAAAGCGACGCCGGCAACAACATCACTGTCGTGGAGAGTCACCATCCAATTACACGGCTGAATCGCCCATTCAACTCCACGCCGCTGGACACTGTCTTCACCAACTACCGTTCCTATAACATCAACCTGGCGCTCTCCACGCCGAGCGCGTCATCCGACTTTCTCGAACTGGATGTCACCCCGATCGTGCAGGAGTTGATTGCGAGCGGGAACTGGCAGGGGCAGGCTATTGGGTTCCTTCTTCTGGAAACCAACGGAGTGCCGGACTATGCGCTCTTCCGGGAAAATAAATCCCGTCTGATCGTCGAATACGTGCCTTCCTACATTCGCCCTCCCGCATGGCTGGTGGGCGCCACCGTTCAAGCCGAAAACGGGGAAATCCCGAGTCGTCGGAAATCGTTCGGTATCGTGTACGACCACGGCCAGAACAAGCTCGTTCTCTTCGGCGGCATGAATGGGCGCACGGTTTTCAACGAAACCTACGAAGCCAGTCTGATCGGCGAAAACGACGACGGCACGACTGCACCGGTGGAAGGTGACGGCTCTCAAACAAAGCTCGTACGCTTTGTGTCGTGGACCAAAGTCAACCCCGCGGTATCTCCGTCGGCGCGCTGGGGCCACTCGATGGTGTACGACGATATCTATCAACGCGTCGTGCTATTCGGCGGCTTCGATGCGCAGAATCGCCCCTTGAACGACTTGTGGGAATACGACACCGAGAACCAGACCTGGACCGAGATCACGGCCTTCCAAGATGGCCAGCGCCCAAGCCCGCGCGGCGGCGCGATGATGGCATTCTACGGCGCCGAGTTCTACAAGCGCGGCGCTGGGGGTGATTATAAATCGACGAAGCGAAATCGTTTCGTGCTCTTCGGCGGAACGGACGGCAAGAACTACTACAACGACACATGGGTGTTCTACCGTGACTTCAGCAATCCCATCTTGGAGCAACAGACCGGCAATCGGTGGACGCTGGTGGACCCGGGCGGAGAGCAGTCGCGTGGGCCGAGCCCGCGGGCCTTCGGCGCAATAGCATATGCGCAAAACGGCGGAGAACGCCCCGATCCCTTCGGCATCGGACCATATGGCCGCAATGAAGCCGGCGGGAATGTTGCCGCAAGCGCGACCGTCCTGTTGTTCGGCGGACGAGTGGGTGCGCTCCCAGCCGGATCCGACACGGATCGCGATCTGGTACCGGACGGTCTGGAGCACGAGCTGGGCGGGTTTGCCGCCGGGCGCGATCCGCGCGTCAACGCGCTGGTGAATCCGGATGGCGCGGAAACCGTTCCGTACAATGTGAAGCGCCTGGGCGCGTGGCCCGGGCGCATGAACTGGCTCACGCGTCCGCACATCGCGGACCTGGAAGTGCTATCCTACGTCGACCGCGGCGAGGCTTGGCGCAGCCAACTCTTTACATGGCAGGGCTGGCCGATCGAGACCTCGTTCACAAACGAGAACTATGTGATCGGCGACGAAACGCGGGCGCCGTTCGAGACCCCTTACACAGACCGCGTGGTGTACGTGACGGGAATCGACGCGCTATCGCCCGATTGGACCAACCTCTGGTACCACCGGTATCCGCTGAATCTCGGCGACCCGCGCGACGATCGGAACGTCTGGCAGCTCGGGATTCCGATTCTAACGGGCTCGAACAGCAACTCCGCGCCGCCGTATGCGTACAGCGGGCGTTGGGTATACGGCACGCGGCTCAATGGGTTCTATCCGAGCGCCGCGACGATGGAACTCTACAGCCCGATCTTCAACACCCTCGTGCCGGACCCGAGCACGCCGCATCCGGATAATGCGAATGCGTTTTTCCTGATGTTCCACGAGTGGCTCGATCTTGCGGACAGTAACGACTTCGTTCGCGTGGATATCGTGCGTCCCTCCACGCCGGCCGATATCGCGACCCGTGTGTCGGGGTTGAATCGCCCAACCATCACCGTGGTGCCGAACCGAAACTCCGCCGCCAACACGCAAGGCAAATGGCGGCGCATGATCGTTCCTCTCAACAGCGTCGGCAACGACAGCAACCTCTACGTGCGATTCACGCTTCAGTCCGACACGAACACGCTGACCGCTGGCGGGTGGTACATCGACGATATCGCGATCCTGCAGGGCTCCGAGATCGCGGGGTACGTCGCGGCCGGAACCAACGTGGAAGTTTGCCTCGTGGGCGAGGTGTTCAACGACCACATCCAGCAGTGCACGCAAAGCCAGCCCGACGGCGCATTCGGCTTCGGCTTCCTGCCGCTGGGCAACTACCAGGTGGTTGCCGGCGGGGTCACGAGTCCGGTGATCGTGTTGAGCGGCAGCAGCTCGAACATCACGTTCATGGCGCCGCTTTCTCCGCCGATCTTCACCGACATCAGCCTCAATTCGCCGCTGGTGATTCGCTGGTCGGCCACCAACGGCGCCGCGTACAAGCTGGATGCGACAACCAACCTGATTACCGGTCCGTGGCAGCACTTGTATTCGGTGACCAGCGGCGTGAATACCACGCTGTCCTACACCGATTCCGTGCCGACGCCCGGACGAATCTATCGTGTCTCGATTACAAATGCCCCATGACCCTCAGGCCGCCATTGCGGATGCGCGAACAGGCGGGCGGGTTGTTGAAACAGCGACAATTAATGACAACGGCGACATTGACATTGACCGCGCATGCGCGTGTGATTTACTATCATTGCGACACGTGAAATGCGCCTCTATAAGGAGAACGGCATGAAGATGAAGTGGATGTTGCTCGGCGCGACAATCGCCGGCGTGGGTCTTTGGGTGGGCGCGGGTTGCGATTGGTCTACGGGTGGCGGAGGATCGCTGAACACCTCGCAGGGCGCGGGTGTGAATATCAATTTCTCCGGTGTGTATGCCGGTAACATCAATGGCCGCGCAGTGGACCGTACCAGCGCAGGAACCATAGCGTCACTGACTATTCGGCAGACGGGCAATCGCGTCGAGGTGATCGACAGCCAAGGGTCTCGCTACGAAGGCTCCGTCGGCGCGCCCGGTCTGGTCGCGTCACCCGGCAGCACCGGAGCCTATCCGCCCGGCGCGGAGCTGGTGCAAGCGCAGATCAGTTGGGCCGGCAAGGACGGTGTCGCACAGCGGGACATCGAATTTGTCGGGATCATCCATGCAGTGTCCGTGGAAGATGTGAAGTCCAAGACCGAATCGCGCGTTATAAAGGACAACAGTTCCACCTCGCGCACCACCACCGATGAACAGGCGCGCAAGCAGACATTCACCGTCAACAACGGGAACAACACAACCATCACGGAGATCCTGACCATCGGGAATCCGGGCGACCCGTTCTACAGCCAGACCGTCACGACGACGGTGATCGACAACCAAACAGGCGCGATTATCAGCCGCGATGTGAAGACCACGGGTGAATCCTCGCGATCTCGCACCGATGAAACGATCGTGGAAACGGTCAACACCTACACGCTCACCGAAGCGAACGTTCAATATCGCCTCGAAGGCACATGGATCGAGAAGAACAGTCCGATCGTTTCCCGCGTGGATGCGATTTCGCGCGGCACGTTCGGCATCATCAGCATCACCACCGTGGGTCGTCAGGAGGGCGCTGGACTTCCCGGAGGGGGTGGCGGCGGAGGTGCCGGCGGCGGTGGCGGCGGCGGTGGCGGGACCTGATTTGACGCTCGATCAAGCTATTTGGTAGGCACACGACCCCAAGCGCTCGCTTGGGGTCGTTTGGTATTCGAACTGGAAAAGCGATTCGATAGGAGAGGCCACGATGCATGCGGTGAGTGTGATTCTGGGAGGCGGGCAGGGGACGCGCCTGCTGCCGTTGACGCTCGAGCGCTCGAAACCCGCGGTGCCGATTGCGGGAAAATATCGGCTGATCGACATTCCCGTCAGCAACTGCATCAACAGCGGCATCCGATCGATTTATCTGCTGACGCAATTCAACAGCGAGTCGCTGCACCGTCACATCTCGCGCACCTACCGTTTCGATCAATTCTCGCAGGGGTACGTCCGCATTCTTGCTGCGCAGCAAACGCCGAGTTCGGAACAATGGTTCCAGGGCACGGCGGACGCCGTGCGCCAGAGTTTGCGCTATCTCGTTGAAGAAGAGCCGGACTACGTCGTGATCCTTTCCGGCGATCAGTTGTACCGGATGGATTTTCGCGAGGTCATACGCCAGCACCAGGCCAGCGGCGCGGAGGTGACCATCTGCACCAAGCCCGTGCCTCGCCACGATGCCGGCGCTCTAGGCATCATGCAGGTGGATGACGACAAGCGCATCGTGAATTTTGTCGAAAAGCCGGGCAACACGCCCGCGCTCGATCCGCTTCGCGCGCCGCTGTACAAAGAGGAACGCTACCTCGCCAGTATGGGCATCTATGTCTTCAATCGGCAGGTCCTGGTCAAATTGCTCGAAGGGAGCCAGCCTGACTTCGGAAAGCACATCATTCCGGAGTCGATCAAGAGCCACAAAGTCTTCAGCTTCATCTTTGACGGATACTGGCGCGATATCGGAACCATCCACTCATTTTGGGAGACCAATCTGTCGCTGACCGACCCGCTGCCCGAATTCAATTTTTACGATCCGAAAGCGCCGATCTACACGGACATGCGCTATCTACCGCCGTCCAAGATTAACTGCTGCGATCTCAATCGCTGCCTGCTCTCGGAAGGCTGCATCATCTCCGGGCATCGCATCCTGCACTCGATTATCGGCATTCGCGCCATTGTCGGCGACGGATCCGTCATCGAGCATTCTGTCGTGATGGGCGCGGATTTTTACGAGCGCGAACCCGAACACGGAGAGGTTAAGCTCGGCATCGGCCGCGACTGCTACATCAAAAACGCGATCGTGGACAAAAACGCCCGCATCGGAGACGGCGCCTATCTCTCGCCCGACGGCAAGAAGGATGTCACGCACCCGCTGTATGTGATCCGCGACGGTGTGATCGTGATTCCGAAGAATGCTGTCATTCCCCCCGGTTTCCGTGTTTAGCGCGTGTGGTTCTTAAACGCGCGATAATCGCTGCTCGATGGAAACCGAGTAACGCGCTCACCCAGCCCGATCCCGCAAATCGGGAGAGGGCAGGGTGAGGGTTTCAACTGATAATTGCCGGCGCCGAAATCATTAACCTGCAAGGCGTCTGCCGGCGGCCGCTTCAGCGGTGCAGCAACAAATCGAGCCACGTTTCACCGTTCGAACCGAGCACCCACCGATCGTTCCTCTGAAGCACGATGCGGCGACCGTTTCGCCCGAGGACCTGCTCATCCACACGCAGCACAGCGTGAGCGGCGCCGCCCAAGCGCGCCGCCTCATCGCCGTCGGCGGGGCGCCCGCCGATAGGTACGCCGCCCTCCTGAAGGGAGATCACCATCGCGCCGCTGAAGTCGGATGGTCCGCTCCACAGCGCGGAATGGCGCTGAAAGAAATCGGGCAGTTGCCGCACGCGCACGACCAACTCGACGGCAACAGGAATGCGGCGGATGTGCTCCAATAGTGTGAATCGTCCCCCGGTGATTTCGAACTCGCGGAAAACGGCAAGCGGATCAAGGCCCCAAAGATTCTGCCCATTGCACAATCCCCCTGGCGTCTGCTTCTTCGGCAGCTTCGGCCATGTCAGGAATTGCGCGTTGGCCATGAGTCCGATCTCGAAGTGCAGGTGGGCGCGTGACATGGGGATCGGCGTCAGCGCCGTGTTGCCCATCACGCCCAGCCGCGTCCCTGCGGAAACAGGCATCCCCTCGCGCAGCGCGGGGTCGACCGAAGCCATGTGCGCATATAGCGTATAGAATGTGCCGACAGGATCTTCATGAATAAGCACGATGTAAATGCCATAATCGGAATTGCCCGCCGCGCGGCTGATCATGGCCACTTTCCCATCCGCCGCCGCGAGGATTTCGTCCGTGGGGCGCCCCTGTCGATCGCGCGCGACAGGGGCAATATCGATGCCCTCGTGGAATCGCGGAAGCATGCGGTTTCCGTATTGCCCCGTGCGCACGGAACCATAAAGGCCGGATTCCGGGTTGCCCGAGGCCGTGGGCATAAATACACCTGCGAGATTGGTCCCTGTGAGCGCGATTTGCCGAGTCGGATATACGAGGGTATGCAGCGCAGAAGCAGGCAGCAACATCGCGCCCGCCGGCTCCGGCGGCGGGAGGCTGACCGGCGTCGTCGTCGGTTCTCGACGACCGCAGCCGGCAAGCAGAGCTGCACATACGAGCCATGCCCATCTGCGACCGCGAATCATCAAAAGACGAGTCCGCCGATGAACTGAGGACCCTTGAAGGTCAGGTCGGCTTCCAGCGGGATGCTCGAATCGTCGCCGTCGATCGAAATGTGTCGGTAGCCGAGGCCGATGAAAAACGGATGAATATTGATCCGAAAATTCGCCTCGGCATCCCAGAACGCCACCTTGGTCTTGTCGAAATCCCATGCGCCGCCCGCGATGCCGAAATCGAGGCGGAACATCGGCGCCGGGTCGAACCGGAAATTGACGCCAATCACCGGAAGCGCCGTGCGGGCTTTCTCCTCCGCAGCGCCGAATCCCGGCGCGGATACCTCCGCATCCAGCTTCACCCATTGCACGCCGGCGAGGAATCCGCCGCGAAATCCATACGATCCGAGCTGATAGCGATAGGCGATCCGAATCAAATCCGCCGCCAACGCGGAAGCCACATCCGCATTCGCGCGATAGACCGTGTCGCCGAACCGGATGGTGCGATCGATTCGATTCCGCGCCGCCAGATCCAGCGACAGATACGATACCGCGATCTCACTGCCCGATCCCAGCGAGGCGTCGAACCCGAGCACCCGCTCCTTTTGACCGTAGCCAAGGTCCTCCTGGATATCGATGTCGGTGCCCGCCAATCCGTCCGTCCCGACGGACGCCGAGCCCGACGGCTTGAACTCCCAATAGCGAGCGCCCAGTTCGAGCATTTGCGCCTCCGCGCCGGCCGCGATTAGCGCCGCCGCGGTCAGTGCGACAAAAAGTTTTGTTTTCATGCCCCGCATGTATACGTTTTATCCGACAGCGACAACCCCAAACCCCAAAACCCCTCGTTCCCATCCTTTCCATACCCCATGCTCGCCAAACGTATCATTCCCTGTCTCGACATTGCCGGCGGGCGCGTGGTCAAAGGCGTCAAGTTCGTCGAATTGCGGGACGCGGGCGACCCTGTCGAGGCGGCGCGCGCGTACGAGGCGCAGGGCGCGGATGAGTTGACTTTTCTCGACATCACCGCCTCGCACGAGGCTCGAGCGACGATTGAAGCGGTTGTTCGCGCCGTCGCCGAGCAGGTTTTCATGCCGCTGACCGTGGGCGGCGGCGTCCGCACCGCGGCGGATATTCGGCGCATGTTGCTCGCCGGCGCGGATAAGGTGTCCGTCAACACCGCGGCCGTGAACACGCCCTCGATCATCGATGAGGGCGCCGCTCAGTTCGGCAGCCAGTGCATCGTGCTCGCGATCGATGCGCGCCGCCGCGCGGACGGATCCGGATGGGAGGTCTACACGCATGGCGGCCGCACACCGACCGGACGCGACGCCGTCGCGTGGGCGGAAGAGGGGGTCCGCCGCGGCGCGGGTGAAATCCTGCTCACCAGCATGGATGCGGACGGCACGAAAAACGGGTATGATCTCGCCCTGACCCGCGCGGTGTCCGAGGCCGTGCCGGTTCCCGTGATCGCCTCCGGCGGCGCGGGCACACTGGACCACCTCGTGGAGGCGGTCACCGAGGGGAAGGCCGATGCCGTGCTTGCGGCGTCGATCTTCCATTTCGGAGCGTTCACGATTGGGCAGGCGAAAGCATATATGCGCGAGCGGGGCGTGGTGGTTCGCTCGTAAACGGAAGAGAAGAGACGACACATGAGCAAAGAACTGGAAGAAGGAACCGAACTGATGCTGGATTTCGACAAGCTTGAAAAGGCGGTCGGCCAGTCGAAGGGGATCATCCCCGTCGCGATCCAGCACGCGGATACGCGCGAGGTGCTGCTCGTCGCCTACACGAACGAACTCGCGTTCCGCAAGACGATGGAGACGCGCTCGCTCGTCCTCTGGAGCACCTCGCGACGCGAGCTTTGGGAAAAGGGCAAATCCTCCGGCGAGACGTTCGACGTGGTCGATGCGCGCGTGAACTGCGAGCAGAACTCGCTGCTCTACCTCGTGCGCCCCCGCCGCGGCAACATCTGCCACACCCGGAATGCCGACGGACGTCCGCGAAACTGCTACTATCGGCGGATCGATTTCCAGACCTTGAAGCTGGAAAATCTCGACCCGTAGCGGCGCGCCAAAAAAGTTTTTACAGAGCATGGAAGTTTTAAAAAAAGTTTTTACAGAGCATGGAAATGTTGGGGTGCGGTCGCCTGGGCGGTTCGACCCTGTACGTTGATCCCCGGACCTTCTTTATGCCGTACACCCCCGATAGAGCCGCCTTTCTCCGCAAGGCCGAGCAGGGCAATCTTGTGCCGATCTGGCGCGAAGCGCTGGCGGATCAGGAGACGCCGGTTTCGGCTTACGAGAAGCTGCGCCGCCATCTGCGCGCGCGGGGCGCCGCGGCGCAGACGTTTTTGCTGGAGAGCGTCGAGGGCGGCGAGCATGTGGCGCGCTACTCCTTCCTCGGCGGCGGGCCGCACGCGACGTTCGAGAGCCGCGGCGAGCAGTGCGTGATTTCGCATGCCGACGGGCGCGTGGAGCGCGCGACCGCCGCGGATCCGCTCGACGCGCTGCGCGCGTTGATGTCGCGCTATCGACCGGTGCCGGACCCTGCGCTGCCGCGATTTTACGGCGGGGCGGTCGGCTACATCGGGTACGACGCGATCGCGCGGTTTGAACCGCGCGTGCGGCTGGCGGCGAATGTGGTGCTCGACTGGCCGGACGTGCTGATGGCGGTCACGGACTTGCTGCTGATATTCGATCACACCCGCCATACGCTCAAGCTGGTGGCGAATGTCCATATCGACGGCGACCCGGCGGCGGCGTACGACGCGGCGGTCGCGCGGCTCGACGCGTTGGCGGACGCGCTGGCGGAGCCGCTGCCGCATCAGATGCTGGATGTGAAGAATCGCCCGCCGCCCCTGGAGGCGGCGTCTAATGTCACGCCGGAGGCATTCCGGACCTCGGTGGACCGCGCGAAGGAGTTTATCCGCGCGGGCGATGTGATTCAGGTGGTGCTTTCGCAGCGGTTCGAGGTGGACTACAGCGGCGATCCGCTCGATGTGTATCGCGCGATTCGTTGCGTGAACCCGTCGCCGTACTTGTATTGCCTCGAATTCGGTTCGCGCGCGGTGGTGGGTTCGTCTCCGGAGATTCACGTCCGCAATGAAGGAGGCCGCGTGGAGGTCCGCCCCATTGCAGGCACGCGGCCGCGCTCCGACGATCCGGCGCGGGACGACGCGCTGGCGGCGGAATTGCTCGCGGATCCGAAAGAGCGGGCCGAGCACATTATGCTCGTGGACCTCGGGCGCAACGACCTCGGCCGCGTCTGCCGGTTTGGCACGGTCCGGGTGCCGGAGCTGATGGTGATCGAGCGCTACAGCCATGTGATGCATATCGTGTCGGATGTGGTGGGCGAGCTGGATCCTGCGCACGACGCGTATGATTTGATGCGGGCGACGTTCCCGGCCGGCACGGTGAGCGGCGCGCCGAAGATCCGCGCGATGGAGATCATCGGCGAGTTGGAGCCCGACCGGCGCGGCCCGTACGCGGGCGCGGTGGGCTATTTCGGCTATTCGGGCAATCTCGATTCCTGCATTACGATCCGCACCGCGCTGCTGGACGGACGCAAAGCGTATGTGCAGGCGGGGGCGGGGATCGTCGCGGATTCGGACCCGCAGCGGGAATACGAGGAGACGTGCAACAAGGCGCGCGGCATGCTCGTGGCCTTGGCGCTGTCGCGCCGGTTCGCCGAGGCGCGCGCGCGGAGGAGCGGCGGATGATCCTCGTCATCGACAACTACGATTCCTTCACGTTCAACCTCGTCCAGTACTTCGGGGAGCTGGGGGCGGAGCTCAAGATCGTGCGTAACGACCGGGTCACGATCCCGGAGATCGAGGCGATGCGTCCGGAGCGCATCGTGGTGAGTCCGGGGCCTTGCTCGCCGACTGAAGCCGGCATCTCGTGCGACGCGATCGCGCATTTCGGGCCGCGACTGCCGGTCTTTGGCGTGTGTCTGGGCCACCAATGCATGGGGCAGGTCTTCGGCGGCCGCGTGGTGCGCGCGGATCGGTTGATGCACGGAAAAACCTCGCCGATCTTGCACAACGGTGAATCGGTGCTGAGGGGGATGCCGCGTCCGTTCGATGCGATTCGCTACCACTCGTTGCTAGTGGAGCGCGCATCCTTGCCGCCGGCGCTCAAGATCACCGCGGAGACGGCCGAGGGAGAAATCATGGGCTTGCAGCATCTCGCGTATCCGATTCACGGCGTTCAATTTCATCCGGAATCGATTCTCACGCAGGACGGCAAGCGGATTCTCCGCAATTTCCTGGAGTTGTAGGCAGGGATTCCAGTTTGCGCGCGCGCGCGGGATGGCATAGGTTCTTATCCGGCATGGACGAGCACCGCGATATTTACACGAAACCGGCGGCGAAGCCGGAAGATAAGGCGCCCGCGCTGCCCGCGCCTGAGCCGGCGCCTGCGGATTTGCGGGCGATGACCCGGCGCCGCACGACCTATTCGATGGCGCTGATGATCCTGCTCCTGGCCGGCGCTGCGCTGTATTTCTTTTTCGAGGAACAGGGCCGGAAGGACGATGAAGATTCGATGGATGTCCCGCGAACCGGGCGGGGCGCCCGGACGGCGACCGTGGCCTCCATTCCGGTCGCGCCCACAGACGAACTCGCGATTGCGCTCGATCAGCCGCCGCGCCAGGTGCCCGCCGATATGCCGCCCCAGCGCCTCGCGGAGGTGATGGCCCTCCTGCGCGACGCGAACTCGCTGATGTCGAACAAGGATTGGGATGCGGCGGAGTCCCGCATCCGGCAGGTCCTCTCGATGTGGCCGGATATGAATACCGCGCTGCGCATGCTCGGCGCGCTGTATATTCAGCGCGGCCAATTCGACCAGGCCATCATTATTCTGGAGCGCGCGCTGCAGGCAGACCCGTTCAACGTCGACACGTTCGTAAATCTCGCGATCGCGCACATGCAGCGGGGGCGCTTGGAGCGCGCGGAGGACTTGCTGTTGACCGCAGTGCAAATTCGCCCTGACATCGCCGTTTCGCATATCAACATCGGGCTGTTGTATATCCTGTGGGGCCGGTACGACCAGGCGGCGGAGCATCTGCAAATCGCGGTGCAGCGAATGCCGGACAACCCGAGCGTTCGGAACAACCTTGGTGTTGCGCTCCTTCGCCTCGGGCGGCACATCGAGGCGCGCGAGCATTTTCGGCATTTGATCAACCGGCAGCCCGATCGCGCGGAGACCTATTTCAACGCCGCGATCACGTATGTGTTGGACCGCGATTTTGAAGAGGCGATGTCGATGCTGCGCCAGGGGGCGTCCCGCTGCTCGCCGGTGGATGCGCGCCGTCATTTGATGGATAGCGATTTCGACTCGATCCGGGATCTGCCCGAGTTCCGTACCTTATGGAGCGAATTGACGGATCCTCGCGTGTTTCAGCCGCAGCCGTCTTCATGACCGCGGGGAGCCGAACACATGTTGGAATCTGAATTGCGCGCGCTGCTGGCGGATGTGGCCGCGGGTCGGATCGATCCCGATCGCGCTTTCCGCGCGATCGAGCAAGCAGGCGAACGCGCCCATAGCTTTGCCCGCATCGACACCGATCGCCCGCGTCGCACCGGCATGCCCGAGGTGATCTACTGTCCGGGCAAGACCGCCGAGCAGATCGTGCAGATCATGAAAACCTTGCATGACGCTGGGCAGCATGTGCTGGCGACGCGCGCGACGCCGGAACAGGCCGCCGCCGTGAAGATGGCGCATCCGGAGGTGGATTATCATCCGATCGCGCGCGCGCTCACCTGGCAGGCGGGTCTGCGCCCCGAGCCGGTCGGCGGCGTCGGTGTGGTGTGCGCGGGCACGGCGGACCTGCCGGTCGCCGAAGAGGCGGCATTGACGGCGGAATGGATGGGCGCAAAGGTCGCGCGTATTGCCGATGTCGGCGTCGCCGGTCTGCATCGATTGCTGCGCCATCTATCCGTGCTCCGGGAACAGCGCGCGCTGGTGGTCGTCGCGGGCATGGAGGGCGCGCTGCCCTCGGTTGTCGGCGGACTTGTGCACCGCCCGATCGTGGCGGTGCCGACGAGCGTCGGATACGGCATGAACCTCGGAGGCGTGGCCGCGCTGCTGGCCATGTTGAACTCATGCGCGCCTGGCATCACGGTGGTGAATGTGGACAATGGATTTGGCGCAGGCGTCGCAGCCGCAACGATCAATCGGGTGGGGGAACCGGCATGAACGTCCTCGCATTCGACAGCATCGGGGGCGCAAGCGGCGACATGATTCTCGGCGCGTTGATCGATTTGGGGGTCGATCCCGCGGCGCTGGAGCGCGACCTGCAATCGCTGGGCGCCGGTCCGTTTCATCTGCAGGTGGAACGCGGATTATCGGCGCACCTCGCGGGCGCGCGCGTAACCGTTCAGGCGGAGAGCGCCCGTCACGATCATGCGCACGATCATGCACACAGCGATCATCATCACGACGCGGCGGCGTCTCACCGCGGCCTTGCGGAAATCGAAGCGATGATCCGGGGAAGCGCGCTTCCGGACGCGGTGAAGAATCAGGCCATCCGGGTTTTTCGACGGATTGGCGAGGTCGAGGCGCGGATGCACGGCACGAGCGTGGAGCAGATTCATTTCCACGAAATCGGGGCTGTGGATTCGATTATCGACATTGTCGGGTCCTGCCTTGCGCTTCATCGGCTCGGCGTTGATGCCGTTGCGGTCGGCCCGTTGCCGATGGGCCGCGGTGTGATCCGTTGCGCGCACGGCGTATTCCCGAATCCGGCCCCGGCGACGATCGAGCTATTGCGCGGGATGCCGATCGAACAGACAGAGGCGCCCTTCGAGCTGGTCACGCCGACCGGCGCTGCGCTGCTGGCCGAGTGGCGGTCGATCGACCGCCCGCCCCCCGGCGCGGCGATCGCGCGCGTGGGTTACGGACTGGGACAACGCGATCTCGGCGATCGGCCCAACCTGTTGCGCGCCGCATTGCTGGAGTGGTCTGAGCAGACCGAGTCGGACGCGTGCCTCGTGCTGGAGACCAATCTCGACGACGCGACGCCTGAGTTGGTGGGTGTTTTGGCGCAGCGATTGATGGCGGCGGGCGCGCTCGATGTGTTCACGCTGCCCGCCCAAATGAAGAAGCAGCGGCCCGGCGTCTTGCTGACTGTGTTGTGCCGGATTGCGGATCGCGAGCGGATGCTCGATCTGATCTTTCGCGAGAGCACCACGTTCGGCGTGCGCGAGACCACAGCCCGCCGGACGGTGTTGGCTCGCCGTGTGGTTCGGGTACAGACCCCGTACGGCGAGGTTGGAGTGAAGATCGGCGTCTGGCGTGGTGAAGATATCGTTCGCGCGCCGGAGATGGATGACTGCATTCGCCGTGCAACGGAGCATGGCGTTTCAGTTCGCGCGGTCTACGAGGCGGCACAGCGCGCATTCGCGGTGTCATCGCGACGCGACGGGCCTGCAGGATGATAAGGTTGTCCAGCGGGTAAGATTGAGTCATTCGATCCCGCATCAATCGCGCGAGCTGAATCTGCAGAACCCCACCCCCCGCTACGCGGACCCCTACATTGGAGGGGTGCCCGAAGGGGGTAAATCCACGACAAGGCGCCCGAAGGGCGGGGCGGGTTTATTCCGCCAGTTCGCTTCCACGCGCTAAACGCTCGATCCGCGCCATTGCAACTTCTGGCGCAGAACGCTGAAATAACTGTAGTCGGGCAGGTGAATAAACTGCACGCCGCGCGGGTCGCGCCGGACCGCCAGCCGATCGCCCTGCCGAATCGCAAGCTCCTCCTGCCCGTCCACCGAAAGGAGCAGCGGGCGCGCCGCCGCGCGAACGGTGAGGGTAAGATTTGCGCTATCGGGAAGTACCAATGGGCGCGCGCTTAGCGTGTGCGGGCAGATGACGTTCAACAACAGGACGGCAGCCTCGGGATGAATGATCGGACCGCCGGCCGAAAGGGAATGGCCAGTGGAGCCCGTCGGTGTCGAAATCACCAGCCCGTCGCATCGATACGATGCGATGCGGTCGCCGCCGAGATCCGCGTCGATGGTGATGATGCGCGAGGATCGGCCCCAGCCGAGCACTACGTCATTTAATGCCGCGAACAACCCCAAGCGCGCGCGCCCGCGCGAGACGGCGCACGAGATGGTGCTCCGGGTGGACAGTGAGTAAGCGCCTTCCGCCAAACGTTCAAGAGCGCCCTCCAGTTCTGATGCCGTGATGCTGGTGAGAAACCCGAGCGCGCCGAGGTTCACGCCCAAAATCGGAATATTTGTGTGTTTCAAGACGTGCGCCGCATGCAGAAGCGTGCCGTCGCCGCCCAGCGCGATCAGCGCGTCGATGCGCCGCCGAAGCGATGATTCGGGCACCCTGCGCGCCGCCGGCAGGCGGCGGGCGGTATCGCCGGCGGCGATGAGTCGCATGCCAAGGGCCGACGCCTTGCGGGCCAGCCGGTCCAGCACGTCGCGGGCTTCAGGCTTGCTGCAATTCGCGATGACGCCGATGCGTTTCATGACTTGGTCCAATACGCCAAAAATTCAATATTACCAGCCGGTCCGCGCAATGGCGATTCGATAACGCCTTGCCAGACAAGCCCGAGTTGCTCGCCGCATGCGCGCACCTCCTCCGCGACACGACGGTGCACTTCGGCATCGCGGACAACACCGCCTCGCTCGACATCCGCCCGCCCGGCCTCGAACTGCGGTTTGATGAGGGTGATGAGCCGTCCGCCGGTGGGCAGAATTTGCGCGATCGGCGGCAATAATAGTTTCAGCGAGATAAACGACGCATCGATCACGGCCACGTCCGGTGTTTCGGGAAGATCGGCGGCGGTCAGATTGCGCGCATTGACGCCCTCCATCGATATCACGCGCGGGTCGGACGCGAGCCGCGGATGCAGTTGACCGCGCCCCACATCCACCGCGTACACGCGCGCCGCGCCGCGCTGGAGCAGGCAATCCGTGAAGCCTCCCGTCGACGCGCCGATGTCGAGGCATATCGCGCCTCGGATATCCGGTTTCCAGCGCTCAAGCGCGGCAAGCAGTTTTTCTCCTCCCCGCCCGACAAAACGCTCCTGCGCTGCGATGGAAAGCGCCGCGTCTGGATCGACGCTGTGTCCGGGTTTCGCCAGCGGATGACCGTTGACGGATACCTTGCCGGCCAGAATGAGGCGTTGCGCCTTCTCGCGACTTTCCGCCAGACCCCGCGCGACCACGAGTTGATCGAGGCGAGGACGTTTCATGCGGGGAGAGCGCTCACTTTTCGGTGAAGAGAACGGCGGGTGCAGGCATCGACTCAGTGGTGACGTCCGCGGCGACGGTAGTCTTGCCGCGCGCGACGCGAATATGCACCGTTTCGCCCGCCGTGCGGTTCATAATAAGGCGCTGGACCTCGCGCGCCTCGCGCACGTCCGAGCCGTCCACCGCGCGTATCAGGTCGCCCGCCTGCAAGCCCGCGCGTGCGGCGGGGCTTTGCGGAAGGACTCGGCCGATCCGAACGCCCTCTGGGGATTCCTCCATCACGATGCCGATCCACGGGCGGCTCCACCGGCCGTCTTTGATGATGGCGTTAGCCACGTTCAGCGCGAGATTCGCCGGTATGGCGAAACTGATGCCGATGTTTCCCTCGGAAAATCCGGCGGTCTGGATCATTGTATTGATGCCGACCCACTTGCCGTCAAAGTCCACGAGGGGACCGCCGCTGTTGCCGCGGTTCACGGCGGCGTCGGTCTGAATGAAATCCTCGTACGGCAGCGCGCCGATCGAACGGCCTTTTTGGCTCACGATGCCGAGGGTGACGCTGCTGCGCAGGCTGAAGGGTGATCCGATGGCCATCACAAATTCGCCGACGCGCAGCGCATCGGAATCGCCCGCCTCGAGAAATGGGAATTCTTTACGAGTTGCATCCTCGATCCGCAGCACCGCCAGATCGGTTTGCGGGTCCTCGCCAACGAGCAGGGCGGTGTACTTGCTGCCGTCGTGGAGCACGACCTCGATCTGCGCGGCGCCATCGATGACATGGCGGTTGGTCAGGATGAAGCCGTCCCGGCTGATGATAACGCCGGAGCCCATGCCGGCCAACCTCTCCGGAATGCGATACATCCGTCCGAAGAACCAGTCTTGCGCGATTCGATAGCGCATCGCTTCCGTGCGAACAACCACAACCGCCGGCATCACACGCTCGACAATGTCGGCTACAGCGTTGCCCATGGCCTTCGCCGCGCCGGGTGAAACCGCGCATGTCTCATGAGCCGAGGGGAGCGCCAGAAGCAGCGCCGTGATTGTCGCATGCAGGATTATCGGCTTCATCGTCACGAATCGAATGACACTGTAGATCGAAAAATGTTCAAGTATGCTCGCCGTCGGACGCGGGGGCGAAGGGTTCGGTGGCGGTCTGGCCGTCCTGTTTCAGCAGCTTTTCGACCCTCTTTTCCACCTCGTTCAACTTCCTGTCGCAGAGTTTGGCCAACTCGGAACCTTCCTCGAAGCACTTCATCATCTGATCGAGGGTTAAGGTACCGCTTTCCATTTGTTTCACAAGGGCTTCAAGACGCGCGAGCGCTTGCTCGAAGTCGGGTTCCTCCGGCGTTTTTTTTGTTTCGCGTGCAGTCATGGGGATCCTCCCGGTTGGGAAAGGGTTTCAGAGAGCAGCTCGCCTTTCGCGAGCAGGGTGCGAATCCGCGCGCCGGCGGGGACCTCCGCGGCATCGGTCAAGGCGCGGCCGTCAACGCTGAAGGTGACGCTGTATCCCCGGTTGAGCACGGCGCGCGGGTTCAGGTTGCGCAGGCTTTGCCGCGCGGCGTCGAGGCGATGGCGCGCGCGCTGCGAGCGCAACTGCACCCCGTGGGCGAGACGGATTCCCGCCTCGTCGGCGCGTTGCCGGCGCTGGATAACGGCGGATTCGAGCGCGCGTCTGGCGTTTTCGCGGGCGCGCGCAACGCGCTCCCGATGACGAGCGAGCAGATGAGCGGGTTCGCGGAACACATAGCTGCGGGCCGCGCGAAGGTAACGATTCCGCAACAGCAACGCCTGTCCGCGCAGGGCGTGCGCGAGGCGGCGGCGATAGACCGCAATAAGCTCTTCGAAGTCCTTTTTGGGGCGTACAACCAGTTCCGCGGCGGCGGAAGGGGTGGGGGCCCGCACGTCGGCGACAAAATCGGAAATGGTGAAGTCCGTATCGTGGCCGACCGCGGAAATAACCGGTATCGAGGATCGGGCTATAGCGCGCGCGACGATCTCTTCATTGAATGCCCAAAGATCCTCCAGGCTCCCGCCGCCGCGCGCGACGATGATGACATCCACATCGCCGCGCGCGTTAAGCAAATCGATGGCGGCGGCGATCTCTTCCGCTGCGCCCGCGCCCTGCACGCGGACGGGCGCCAGGAGTATATGGCGGTCGGGAAATCGACGACCCAACACATTCAGGATGTCGCGGATGACCGCGCCCGCCGGCGAGGTCACGATGCCGATGGTGCGCGGCAGCATCGGCAACGGACGCTTGCGCGCGGGATCGAACAGGCCCTCGGCGGTGAGCTTGGCTTTCAAGGCCTCAAACGCCTTCTGCAAATCGCCCTGCCCGGCATCCTCGACTCGACGCACAATGAGTTGGTACTGACCGCGCTGTTCATACACGCTGATCTCGCCCCAGACGCGCAATTTTGCGCCGTCTTTCACGGGGATTTTGCAGGAGGCCGCCGCCCCGCGGAAAAGGACGGCGGAAATCTGTGCAGTTTCGTCCTTCAACGTGAAGTAGAGGTGGCCGGAGGGGTAGATGCGGGCGTTGGACACCTCGCCTTCAACCCATACCGCGCCTATATCCGACTCCAAGAGGGATTTGATCCGCCGCGTGAGTTCGGCCACGCGATAGACCCTTCGCTTCGAGAGGCCGACGGGGGCGTCATCCATGTTAGGGCGTCTCCCGTATGCGCACGCGCTCGATGGACGTGGCGCGGCCCGTGTGGCTATCGACCGTGATTCGTGCGCCTTCCATCGCGACATCCTGTTCCGCGATCTCGAACTTTGTCGGCAAGCCGGTCGTGAATTTTCGCATCACGGAAGCCACATCTCGGCCCAGCACGGAGTCTTTCGGACCCGTCATCCCGAGATCGGTGAGGTAAGCGGTTCCTTTCGGCAAGATGGTTTCGTCCGACGTTTGCACATGCGTGTGGGTGCCGACGACGGACGAGACGCGACCTTCAAGATAGCGGCCGATCGCAATTTTCTCCGATGTCGCCTCCGCGTGCATCTCCACGCACACAAAGGAACTATCGATCTGCTTCAGCGCCGCGTCCGCCGCGCGAAACGGGCAATCCACGGGCGGCATAAACACGCGTCCGATCAGCGAAAGCACAAACAAGCGCTGTCCGCCGGGCAACTCGATCGAGGACCAGCCCGCGCCGGGGCAATCGGGCGCAAAGTTCGCGGGGCGCACAATGCGCGGCTCAAGGTTCAGATACGGAAGGATTTCCTTTTGGTCCCACGCGTGGTCGCCGAGCGTCAGGAAATCCGCTCCGGCCATCAGCAGTTCCTCCGCGAGGGCGGGGGTGATGCCGCGCCCCGCCGCGGCATTCTCCGCATTTGCGATGACCGCATCCAGCTTCCACTCTTCGCGCAATCGAGGGATCATCCGCGCAAAAATGCGGCGGCCGGGTGACCCTACAATATCGCCGATGTGGAGAATGTTCAGCGCCATAGCGGCATCCTACGGCTCGGCCAATCGAGCGTAAATGAGTTAATCGCGTTTCTGCACGCGGAAAGCCGACGCAACGTTTACGAGGTGCCGGCGAGCTGGCCGCAGGCGGCGCCGATTTCCACACCGCGTTCAACTCGGACGGTGCAGGGAATGCCGTGTGCATGCAGGCCCTCCTGGAACGCGAGCACGCGCCGCCGGTGGGAGCGGCCGAGCGGCGTGCCGGGAACCGGATTCCACGGAATCAGGTTCACATGCATGAGTGTGGTGCGAATGCCGCTCTCGCGCAGCAACCGTCCAAGGAGGTCCGCCTGATCGGGCGAGTCGTTTTTCTCCTGCAACAGCACGTATTCGAAGGAAACGCGGCGGCCGGTCTTCTCTGTGTAGTCGCGAACGGCGGAGAGCAAATCGCGGATCGGATAGCGCTTGTTCACCGGCATCATGGCCGTGCGCAAGTCGTCCTCGGGCGCATGCAGCGAGATCGCGAGGTTGATCGGCAGTTCATCTTCCGCGAGCTTGCGGATTCCGGGTACGAGGCCCACGGTCGAGACGGTGAAACTGCGCGCGCCCATGTTGAAGCCGTCGGGGTCGTGCAGGATGTCCACCGCCGCGCGCCAATTCGCGTAGTTGTTGAACGGCTCGCCCATCCCCATGAAAACCGCATTGGTCAGGCGATGGATGTCAAACGAAGGCGCGCGCAGGAGACGCGCGGCCCAATAGACTTGCTCCACAATTTGACCCGGCGTCAGATCGTGGAGAAAGCCGAGTTTGCCCGTCGCGCAGAAGACGCATGCCATCGGGCATCCAGACTGGCTGGACACACAGACCGTGGCGCGATCGGGATAAACCATCAGCACCGATTCGACCGGCGATCCGTCGGCGAGCTTGAACAAAGCTTTGCGCGTGAGCCCGCCATCGCCTTCGTGGACGGCTGAACAGACCAGGGATCCGATGCGCGTTTCTGCCGCGAGTCGATCGCGAAGCGATTTCGGCAGGTCCGTCATTTCTTCCGGTGACGCAGCAAGGTTGACATGGAGCTGGCGATAAATCTGCTTGGCTCGAAAAGCCGGTTGCCCCCACTGCGCGAGCAGCTCAACGAGCTGCGCCCGTGAATAGTTCAACAAGTCGGGTCTTGAATCGATGTGCATGCGAAGGTCGCGTCGGCGAGTGAACGACTTAGCGAAAGATGAAAATCAGCACTGGATATGCTCCGCCATCCATTCGTGTGCGATGCGGATGGGGAAGGTTTCGCCGGCAAACTCATCGAAGTCAGCCATGGTTGTGACGTTTCCAACCGGTCCGTCGAGGACAGCGGCCGGCACCGGTTCGCGGGTATGGCCTTTCTTGGAGACCGGCGTGCGGTGATCCATAGCGAGTATGATACGATAGGGTTCGCCGCGCGAATCCAAGGCGCGCCAGATCGGCGCGACAATTCGCTCGTCGAACATCTCCACGGCCTGCACCTTCAAGTCTGCCCGACCCATATGCCCGCATTCGTCTGGCGCCTCAAAGTGCACATACGCAAACGAGTCGTCGCGCAACGCGTCGAGCGCGGCGGCCACTTTGTTCTCGCAATTTGTGTCGAGGAATCCTGTTGCGCCTGGGATGCTTGGCGCTCGAAGACCGGCGAGGATGCCCAGGCCGCGGACCAAATCCACGGCGGAAACGACGATCCCGGTTCGATTGAACTTCTCCTGATAAGGCGGGAGACGAAGCGCGCGGCCCTGGCCCCAAAGCCAAATTTGTGTAGCCGGGTTTTTTCCCGCGGCGATCCGCGCTTGATTGACAGGGTGGTTGCGCAGAATCTCTCGGGACTCGTCCATCAGGCGCCGAACCTCGTCGTGGCGGAAGCCTTGCGGCAGATGCGGATCGAGCGGCTGGTCGGCGATCTCGTGTGGAGGCTGAGTGAGCAAATCGCCGGGGCCATCTTCCCAGATCAGGAGGTGGCGATAGCTCACGCCGCCCCAGAAGGAAAGGCCGGGCCGGCCCAACGCCTTCTGCACAGCCGCGATCAATTCATGCGCTTCGGCGGTTTCGATATGGCCGGCAGAGTAGTCTTTCATCGCCCCATTCGCGACCGTCACGAGGTTGCACCGATAGGCCACATCGCGCGGGCCCAGCGGGATACCCGCGCCCGCCGCCTCGATTGGGGCGCGCCCGCTGTAGTGCGCGGATGGGTCGTAGCCGAGCAGACTCAAATTCGCGACATCGCTTCCGGGCGGTAGCTCGGGTGGAACCGTCTGCAGACGTACGATTGTCCCAGCCGCCGCCAGACGGCGCATATGCGGGATCCGTGCGGCCTGCAGGATCGTTCGATTCCCCAGGCTCGGCACGGGGTAATCACCCATGCCGTCGCCGACCAGGACGACCACCTTCATGAAGACGCGACCTCAACACAAAGCGCGGAGAACGCCGGAAGTGTATCGCCGGAAAGTCCGCCGAACAGAACGGATCCATGAAATGCGGACGCCGCGCGGAGGCGTCGGTCGTGCGGGCCGAGATTCACTGCGCAGCGCAGCACGGACGAGCCGAGCCGGCGCTCGAACGCCAGCACGGATCGCTGGCTGGGCTGGCAGTCTTCGCCGACATCGAACAACGCGAACGATCCGCGGACCAGTTCCTTTCGCATGCGCCGCAGGCGAATGAGTTCCTGGAACAAGGCATAGATCGCGGCGCGCTCGTTCGGATCGCGCGCAAAACAATTTCCTTCGAACTCGACCGACTCCTGCTCGCGCACGTGATCGGCGTATTGGATGCGGCGGCGCTTGCCGATCGGGTTCATACGATCGTGGATCGGCGGGCGGTTGAGCGCGCCGAACTCCTCGCCCGTCAGCAGAAACGGCAACGTGCGCGGCGCCATAAAGACCAGCATATTCACCGCCTTCGCCGCCTCGGGTCCGAACAAATAGAATCCGCGCCCTTCGTCGTGGTTGTCTGTGTAGCGCGCAACGAATGGCGCGCCGGGCTTCGGATATTTTTCTTCATAGTTCAGGATCGCGCGCGCGAACGCACCGGCTATTCCGCCGTGCAAAAAGGCCTCGTAGCGGTCTTTGAAGTCATGATGGCCGGCCAACCCCGCCGCGGGGACGATGGCGGAACGGCCCTCCTCGGTGATGCCGTACAGATACGCGCATATTTTGTAGAAATCGTCATCATACGCGGCATTAATGCCCCGATCGAAGAGGTCCACGTTGTTGCCGATTCCGTAACACTCGGCGAGAAAGAGCAACTCGCGGTCGGAATGCCGCGCGCGCAGGTCGGGCATGGCGTCGTTCCAATACGACTTGTCGTTGATGAAATGGGCCATATCGAGACGGAACCCATCGATGCCGTCGCCGTTGCCGAGCAGGTTGAGCCAGAAGTCGTAAATCGCGGTCATCTCGCGGCGGAGAGCCGGCTGCGTGTAGTCGAGCTTGGCGGTATCCGACCAGTCGAGATCATAAAATATCTCGCCGTTATCTCGTTTGACATAAAACTCGGGGTGCTTATCGATCCAGACATGATCTCGGCTGGTGTGATTCGGCGTGATATCGAAGATGACCTTGAACCCTAGCCGATGCGCTTTGGCGACGAGCTGTTTCATTTCGTCGAGCGTGCCGTATTCCGGTTCGATGGCGCGGAAATCACGGATGGAGTAGGGGGAGCCGATTCCTTTTCGGAAGGCGCGTCCGATCGGGTAGGGCGGCATGAAATAGAGGACATTCGCGCCCAGCTTTTTGATGATCGGCAAATGTCGGGTAACATACGCCAGCGGCGATTCGGCGAGGGGTTTTTCCTTCGCGGCCTCGATCGCATTCCGCGGTTCCCGCGCCGCAAGGCCGCGCAGATTAATTTGGTAGATGACGGAAGACGCAATCCAGTGCTTCAT
>CALGMT010000025.1 GCA_937958885.1 uncultured bacterium
GCGCGAAGCGTTCATTAGCTACGGATTCGGCGATGTCTTGCTGGCGCCAACCTTGACCATCAACTATGACTTCAAAGAAGCGGATGGTTTTTATGGCGCGCTCGGCATCAGCCACAGCATCGCGATCGACGACAACATCTCCCTCGACCTGGCCGCATCCCTCGGCGCGGCGACCAGCGATTGGGGCGATTTCTACTTCGGCAAAGCGGAAGGTCTGACGGATTACAGCGTCAGCGCGAGCCTGCCCATCGCAGTCTCCGATAACCTGTCCGTCACGCCGGCCGTTTCTTACTCGGCGCTTCTGGGCGATGCGAAAGACGCAGTCGAAGCCGACAAATCGTTGTACTTCGGCGAGAAGGACTATGTGGTTGGCAGCCTGACTGTCAGCTACAACTTCTAATCCGATCAGCCGCGATTAAGAAAACGCCCCGCTGCATTCCGTGTAGCGGGGCGTTTTTATTCCTCCCCGCCCGCCCATTGCCCCCTCAAAAAAGAACGACCTGCATCCGCACTCGCCGCGCGACCGAAATCGAACGGCATACCCCGCAACCGAACGCCTTTAGAGCCCCCAAATAAATACATCAATGTATTGCTTTGGCGCAAATACGGTACATTATTGTATCAAGAGGGTTGCGCGTATATTTTATTAGTCATTTACTATCATTTTATTATGCGCGTCAATTAAGTTGGTATAATTCTCGCTTCAAGGGGCTAGGACGATGCGAATACCGATTCAAAACGATCGAGGAATAGATACGCCGACGGACGACATGCAATTGAAGCCCAGGCATTATTGCGGATTGGTCGGCGTGTTTGGTGTGGAGGACGCGCCGAAGATTCTCTATACGGGCCTCTTCGCGCTGCAACACCGCGGGCAGGAAGGCGCGGGGATTGTGGTGAGCGACGGCGATAAGGTTCGCTCGATCAAGGGGGTCGGCCTGGTGAGCGAAGTATTCAATCGCCCGCATCAGCCGCTATCAACCCTGCACGGACATATTGGGCTCGGGCATGTGCGCTATTCGACCACCGGCGCGCCGCGCCCGCAGAATGTGCAACCGCTGGTGGTCGAGTGCGTGGACGGCATCTGGGCCATTGCGCACAACGGCAATCTGACGAACGCGAAGAGATTGCGGCGCGATTACCAGGAAGCGGGCGCTATTTTTCAGACCAGCACGGACAGCGAAATCCTGCTGCACCTCATCGCGGACCCGCAGTATCGCTCGCGCCCGCGCCGAGTCGAGCGCGCGCTCGGCGAGCTGCAGGGCGCGTTTTCCTTTCTGCTGATGACAAAAAACATGCTGATGGCGGCGCGCGATCCGTACGGCTTCCGCCCGCTCTCGATCGGCAAACTCGGCAGCGGCTATGTATTCGCCAGCGAGACGTGCGCGCTGGAGCAAGTCGGCGCCGAGTACGTGCGCGACGTGTTGCCGGGCGAACTGGTCGTGGTGGACGACCGCGGGATACGCAGCAGCACGTTCTGCGAACCGGTGACCGGGTCGCTCGGCCAATGCATCTTCGAGCACGTCTATTTTGCGCGTCCGGACAGCATGGTGTTCGGCCAGAGCGTGCACGAGGTGCGCATGCGCCTCGGCCAGCGCCTCGCGGAGGAACATCCCGTCGCCGCGGATATCGTGGTCCCGATCCCGGATAGCGGCATGGCGGCGGCGCTGGGCTACGCCCATCAGAGCGGCATCCCGCTGGACTACGGCTTCATCCGCAACCACTATGTCGGCCGAACTTTCATCATGCCGACGCAGGACCAGCGTTCGGACAGCGTAGACCTCAAACTCGCCGTGGTGCCGGGCGTGGTGCGCGATAAACGGGTCATCGTGGTGGACGATTCGCTGATCCGCGGCACAACCTCACGCCGCCGGATCAACGCGCTGCGCGAGGCGGGCGCGCGCGAGGTCCACCTCCGCATCTCGTGCCCGCCGACGCGGCACCCGTGCCACTTCGGCATCGACTTCCCCACGCGCGGCGAGCTGATCGCCGCGGAACGCGACGTCGACCACGTGCGGAAGTTCATCGGCGCGGACACGCTCGGTTATCTGAGCCTCAACGGCCTGCTCGCTGCGGTCGAGCATCCGACCGATTTTTGCACCGGCTGTTTCACCGGCCGCTATCCGGTGGAAACCGATCAGGCACACGAGAAATTCGCGCTGGAAATTCCGGCCGGGAACCCGAATTGAAGGTTTAAGCGAGCGCCAACTAGACGTACGTTTTCGCGCTTTTGCAGCAGACAAGAGGAACGGACACCGATTATGCAAACGAGGGATGGGCAGCGGGCGGAACGCCCGGCGCGGCAGGGGCTTTACGATCCGGCATTCGAACACGACGCGTGCGGCGTAGGCATGGTCTGCAACTTGAGGGGCGAGAAGTCGCACGACGTCGTCCATAAGGCGCTCAAGATTCTCGACAACCTCTCCCATCGCGGCGCCTGCGGGTGCGACGAAAAAACCGGCGACGGCGCGGGCATCCTGATGCAAATCCCGGATGCGTTCCTGCGCAAGGCGACATCGGGCAGCGGCTTTCGCCTCCCCCCGGAGACGGAGTACGCGGCGGGCCTCGTGTTTCTGCCCCGCGACCCCGCGGAGCGCGCGTATTGCATGGACCTGTTTGAACGCATCGTGCGCGAGGAACGCCAGGAATTCATCGGCTGGCGCAATGTGCCGCAGCATAACGAAGTGCTCGGCGACCTCGCGCGCGCGGTCGAACCGGACATCCACCAGGTTTTTGTCGGACGCGGCAAGGGCATCAAGGACCAGGCGCACTTCGAGCGGAAGCTCTATGTGATTCGCAAGGTGCTCGAAAAGGCGATCCGCGAATCCTCGCTCAAGGAGAAGAACTTCTTCTACGTCCCGAGCCTGTCGAGCCGGACGATCGTGTACAAGGGCCTCATGCTCGCGGACCAAATCGAGCCGTTTCTGCCCGACCTGACGGATCCCGATCTGGTCAGCGCAATGGCGCTGGTCCACCAGCGCTACAGCACGAACACCTTCCCCACGTGGGATCTCGCACAGCCGTTCCGCTATCTGTGCCATAACGGCGAAATCAACACGCTACGCGGCAACGTGAACTGGCTCACCGCCCGGCAGCGCCTGTTTCACAGCCCGCTGTTCGGCGACGACCTCCGCAAGCTGTTCCCGATCGCGACGCCCGGCGCGAGCGATTCGGCGATCCTCGACAACGCGGTCGAACTCCTGCACCTCGCGGGCCGCTCGCTGCCGCACGTGATGTCGATGCTGATCCCCGAGGCGTGGCAAAACCACGAGACGATGAGCGAAGAGAAGCGCGCGTTCTACCAGTATCACGCCTGTCTGGCGGAGCCTTGGGACGGCCCCGCGTCGATCCCCTTCTCCGACGGCACCTGCGTCGGCGCATTGCTCGACCGCAACGGGCTCCGACCCTCGCGCTACACCGTGACGAAAGACGGTTTCGTTATCATGGGATCGGAAACGGGCGTGCTTGAGGTGGACCCCGCGAATGTCGCGTCAAAGGGCCGCCTGCAACCGGGCCGCATGTTCCTCGTCGATATGTCGAAAGGCCGCATCGTCGAGGACGACGAGATCAAACACGAACTCGCTTCGCGCCGGCCCTACGGCGAGTGGATCAAGCGCCACCTGGTCACGATCGACCGGCTCCCGCCCGCCAAGAGCGAGCCGCCGCCGCTATCCGAGCCGCCGGCCGTCGCTCAAAATCTCTTCGGCTACACGCTCGAGGACCTCCGCATCGTGATGGCGCCGATGGCGCGCACCGGCCTTGAGGCCACCGGCTCGATGGGCGTGGACACGCCGCTTGCGGTCCTCTCGGACCGGCCACAGTTGCTCTACAACTATTTCAAGCAGCTTTTCGCGCAGGTCACCAACCCCCCGCTTGACGCGATCCGCGAGGAACTGGTGACCTCGATGGGCACCAGCATCGGCTCCGCACGCAACCTGCTCGATGAAACGCCCGAGCACGCGCACCAGCTCAAGCTGCCGCAGCCGATCCTCACCAATGAGGACCTCGCGCGCATCCGCGAGATCGAGGATGTGGGCATCACGTCGATCACGCTGCCCATGTTGTTCGAACCGCATGGAGGCGGGAAGTCGCTCGAATCCGCGATGGAGGCTCTTTGCCACGCAGCGGAGAGCGCGATTCTCGGCGGGTACGAAATCATCATCCTCTCGGACCGCGGGGCCGACCGCGAAAAGGCGCCGATTCCCGCGCTGCTCGCGTGCGCGGGCGTGCATCACCACTTGATCCGCACCGGCCTGCGCCAGCGCTGCGGGCTGGTTATCGAAAGCGGCGAGCCGCGCGAGGTTCACCACTTCGCCTGCCTCTTCGGCTACGGCGCGAGCGCCGTGAATCCCTATCTCGCGTTTGAGACCCTGCGCGAGATGAACCGCTCCGGCATGCTCGAATTGGAGTACGCCGCTGCAAAGAAGAACTACATCAAGGCGATCAACAAGGGCGTGCTCAAGGTGATGTCCAAGATGGGCATCTCGACGCTGCAAAGCTACAAGGGCGCGCAACAATTCGAAGCCGTCGGCTTGAGCCGCTCGGTGATCGACAAATATTTCACATGGACCGCGTCGCGCATCGAAGGCGCGGACCTCGATGCGATTGCGCGCGAGGTCGCGATGCGGCACGAGCGCGCCTATCCGCCCGTGCATGTTCCCGAAAATTTGGAGCTCGATGTCGGCGGCCTCTATCAGTGGCGGCGGACCGGCGAGCGGCACATCCTGCAACCGCTTGTGATCGCCAAGCTCCAGGAGGCGGTCCGCAACGGGAAGGTCTCTACCTACGAGCAGTATGCGAAGCTCGTGAACGACCAGTCCCGCGACCTGATGACCATCCGCGGCCTGCTCGAATTCAAGACGGATCCCGCGCGCGCGATTCCGATCGATGAAGTCGAGCCGTGGACCGAGATTGTCAAACGCTTCAAGACCGGCGCGATGTCCTACGGCTCGATCAGCATCGAGGCGCACGAGACGCTCGCCGTCGCGATGAATCGAATCGGCGGCAAGAGCAACTCCGGCGAAGGCGGCGAGGACGAGGAGCGCTACATCCCCCTCCCGAATGGCGATTTGAAGAGCAGCGCGATCAAGCAGGTCGCCTCCGGCCGGTTCGGCGTCACCAGCCACTATCTGGCCAACGCGCGCGAGTTGCAGATCAAAATGGCGCAAGGCGCAAAACCCGGCGAGGGCGGCCAGCTCCCAGCCGAGAAGGTCTATCCGCCGATCGCCAAGACACGGCACTCGACTCCGTGGGTGCAGCTCATCTCGCCGCCGCCGCATCACGATATTTATTCGATCGAAGACCTCGCACAGCTCATCCACGACCTGAAGAACGCCAACCCCGAAGCGCGCATCAGCGTGAAGCTTGTTTCCGAGGTCGGCGTCGGCACGGTCGCTGCAGGCGTGTCGAAGGGCAAGGCCGATGTCGTCCTCATCAGCGGCTACGACGGCGGCACCGGCGCCTCGCCCGAGACCTCGCTCAAACATGCGGGCCTTCCGTGGGAGCTGGGCCTCGCGGAGACGCAACAGACCCTGCTGCTCAACGACCTTCGGAGCCGCATCGTCGTCGAGTGCGACGGCAAGCTGATGACCGGGCGCGATGTCGCGATCGCATGCCTGCTCGGCGCGGAGGAGTTCGGCTTCTCCACCGCCCCGCTGATCAGCGTCGGCTGCATCATGATGCGCGTCTGCCACCTGAACACCTGCCCCGTCGGCATCGCGACGCAGGACCCGGAACTGCGGAAGAAATTTACCGGCACACCGGAGCACGTGATCAATTTCTTTCACTTCGTCGCCGAGGAACTGCGCGGCATCATGGCCTCGCTCGGCTATCGCACAATCAACGAGATGGTCGGCCAGGTGCGGCGACTCGACGCGCGCAAGGCGGTCGCGCACTGGAAAGCGGCCGGCCTCGACTTGTCGAACATCCTGTACGCGCCCGATGTGCCCGCGACGGTCGGCCGCTATTGCAGCCAAAAGCAAAACCACAACCTCGACAAGGCGCTAGACCACGAATTGATCGCCAAGGCAAAACCCGCGCTGGAACGCGGCGAGAAGGTCGAATTCGAACAGCGCATCCGCAACGTGAACCGCACCGTCGGCACGATGCTGAGCTGGCACATTTCGAAAAAGTACGGCTCCGCCGGCCTGCCGGACGACACGATTGTGATCCGCGCGAAAGGCTCCGCCGGCCAGAGTTTTTGCGCCTTCGGCGCGCCGGGCCTCACCTTCCATGTCGAGGGCGACGCGAATGACTACTTCGGCAAGGGACTGTCAGGCGCGAAATTGACGATCCGCCCGCCGCGCGAATCGACCTTCAAGGCCGAGGAAAACATCCTGATCGGCAACGTCGCCTTCTACGGCGCCATCAAAGGATCCGCGTTCATTCGCGGCATCGCCGGCGAGCGGTTTTGCGTCCGCAACAGCGGCGTCACCGCCGTCGTCGAGGGCGTGGGCGACCACGGGTGCGAATACATGACCGGCGGGCGCGTCTTGGTGCTCGGCAAGACCGGACGCAACTTCGCGGCCGGCATGTCCGGCGGTATCGCGTACGTGTTGGATGAACAGGGCGACTTCGTGAAACATCGGCTGAATACCGAAATGGTTGGGGTCGAAATGCTGGAGGATGAGGAAGAAATCGACCTGCTGAAAGCGTTACTCCAGCAACATCAGCTCTATACGGAGAGTCCCGTCGCCGCTCGCCTGTTGGCCGACTGGAAGACGACTGTTCGGCGAATCGTCAAAATCATGCCGCACGATTACAAGAAGGCCCTCGCCAAGATGGCCGCCGAGAAATTGCAGCCGGCAACCGTTTAGTATGCGTGTTGAGAGGACGTATGGGTAAGCCTTCAGGTTTCAAAGAGTTCACGCGAGAGTTGCCGCACAAAATCCCCGTGGCGGAGCGGCTAAAATTTTATCGGGAATTTTACGAACCCTTCCCGGAAGAAAAGGTGAAGAAACAAGCCGCACGCTGCATGGATTGCGGCGTGCCGTTCTGCCACACCGGCTGTCCGCTCGGAAATATCATCCCCGACTGGAACGACCTCGTGTACCGCGGGCGCTGGCGCGAGGCGATCGACCGGTTGCACGCGACGAATAATTTTCCGGAGTTCACCGGCCGACTTTGCCCCGCCCCGTGCGAGGAGGCGTGCGTGCTCGGCATCAACGAACCTCCGGTCACGATCGAGCAAATCGAAAAAGAAATCATCGAGCGCGCCTTTGCGGAGGGCTGGGTCAAGCCCGAGCCGCCCGAATTCCGGACCGGCAAAAAGATCGCCGTCATTGGGTCCGGCCCCGCCGGCCTCGCCTGCGCGCAGCAGCTCAATCGCGCGGGGCACACGGTCACCGTCTTCGAACGCGAATCGCGCATCGGCGGCCTGTTGCGTTACGGGATTCCCGACTTCAAAATGGAGAAAGCCGTCATCGACCGCCGCCTGGCGGTCATGGAAGCCGAGGGAATCGTCTTCAAGCCGGGCGTGAATGTCGGAACGGACATCACCGGCGAGCAGCTGAAAAAAGATTTCGATGCGGTTGTCTTGGCGATCGGCGCGACGCGCGGCCGCGACCTGAACGTGCCGGGCCGCGAGCTGGACGGCATCCACCTCGCAATGGAATTCCTGCCGCAGCAAAACAAAGTCGTCGCGGGAGACAAGCTCCCGAGCCAGATTCTCGCGACGGACAAACACGTTATCGTCATCGGCGGCGGCGACACCGGCAGCGACTGCATCGGCACCTCGAACCGGCACGGCGCGAAATCCGTGACAAACTTCGAGTTGCTTCCCATGCCGCCCAGGGACCGCCCTGCGCACCAACCGTGGCCCTTCTATCCGATGAAGCTCCGCACCAGCACCTCGCACGACGAGGGCTGCGAGCGCGTGTTTGCGGTCTCGACAAAAGAGTTCATCGGGAAAGACGGCCGGGTCACGCACTTGAAAACCGTCAACGTGCGGTTCGCGCCGTCGCCCAATGGCGGCCCCCCGAAACTGGAGGAAGTGCCCGGCTCGGAGAAAATTTGGCCTGCGGATCTCGTGCTGCTCGCCATGGGGTTTGTCGGCCCGGAGACCGACGGAATCGTCAAACAACTCGGCTGTGAACTCGACAACCGCGGCAACGTGAAGGCAGACGAACATTACGCGACCAGCGTGCCCGGTGTCTTCACCGCCGGCGATGCGCGGCGCGGCCAGTCGCTCATCGTCTGGGCCATCTCCGAAGGACGCGAAGCGGCGCGCGGCGTGGATACGTGGTTGATGGGGTCTTCGCAGTTGCCGACCAAAGTCGGCCACGACCTTCCACGAGTCTAAGCGCGCGGGTCCGTTTACCCCCACCCCTGCCCTCTTCCAACTGCCTTCGGCCGTCGGGAGAGGGGGCATCTGTACACGAGGGCGATGAGCGCGGCGGGCATAGACGGCGCCGCGCGCTCCGCACCCGAGGCTATGTTCAACCACATGCGACGAGACGACGGGCAAAGCGCGGCAGCTCCGGATCGCGCGCGCCCATCCCCAGCAACGCGTCCCCCGCACGGACCTCAGACTCTAATCGCGCGTACAATTCGTCATAGTTGCGCATGACTTCGGCGTTAAGTCCGCGTGCCCGCAGCGAAGCCGCTAGATCGTCCGATGACACGGTGCGCATGGCCGTGCCGCCTGCATAGAAAACAGGCAGAATAAAAAGACGATCATCCGCCCCCATCGCCCCGGCGAGCGCATCCACCAGCTCCGCATGCATGAGCGCCAACGGTGCAAATCCGTGCGGGCGCCACCACCCGAGCACCCGTCCCGGGCCCTCCGCTGCGGCCCGCCACGACGCGGCGATCTTCGCGGGATTGTGCGCGTAGTCGTCGATCACCCGCGCCCCGCGAAATTTGCCGACGACTTCCAAGCGACGATGCACGCCTCGGAATCGCGCGAGCGCATCGCGCATTACATCCGCGCCCGCGCCCATTTCGCGGCACAACGCCACGGCGAGCGCCGCGTTCTCCGCATTGTGGCGGCCCGGCATGGCGGTCTCAAATTCAACGCCATCGACGGCAAAGCGCCATCCGCGCTCGCCGCGCTCCACGCGAATCGCGGGCTCGATCACCGCGCGATCCAGCCACGCAGCAACGTTGGGACCGACTACGACAGAACCACTCACCTGGCCGGCAAACTGTCGGAACAGCGCGCGCACCTCATCCAGTTCGAAGTGGTCTTTCGAAATGTTGGTGACCAACGCATGCGCAGGGTGAAACCGCAACAGCGATCTGTCGCTTTCATCCACTTCGAGCACCCACCAGTCGGAGCGCCCGACCCGCACGTTGCCCAGACGCGCAGGGCTGTGCCAGTTCAAGACGATCCCGCCGTTCACAACGGTGGGATCGAATCCCGCCTGCTCCAACATCCAGCCGACAAGCGCCGTCACCGTGGTTTTCCCAGCCGTACCGGAAATCGCCACCACGCGTTTCCCTTCCGCGCATCGCGCGAGCAATGCCGCCCGATGCACGACTTCCACGCCGAGGCGCTGCGCCGCGCGCAGCTCCGCGTTATCCGCCTCGATCGCCGTGCTGACCGCCAACGCGCGGGTCGCCGACGAAAGCGCCGAGCCGTCCTGCGGCGTCACGCGCAGCCCCGCGCGCCGCAAGCAGGTCACTGCTTCGGGCTCGTCGCCTCGATCGATCGCGCGATCCGACCCGGACACGTCGTATCCGATCGCCAGCAGCAGTTCCGCCAGCGCGCTCATCCCCACCCCGCCTACGCCGGCAACATGAAT
>CALGMT010000026.1 GCA_937958885.1 uncultured bacterium
TCGGTTGAGGGCGGCCTTTTTTGCGCGGCGCGCGCGGCGGCTTGCAGCGCGATGAAACTAGGGTATCGTCGCGGGCGCCTATGTCGACTTCCGAGAATACGTGTGCGCCCGGCGGTTATCGCGAGGTGTTGAAGATTGCGTATCCACTGATCATCAGCACGGCGTCGTTTTCAGTGATGCAGTTCATCGACCGCGTGTTTCTCGCGCAATATAGCTCGATTGCGATCCAGGCGGCGCTGCCCGCAGGATTGCTCGCGTTCACGCTCTGTTCGGGTTTTATGGCGCTGGCGGGCTACACAAACACCTTTGTCGCGCATTACTTCGGCAGCGGCGAGCGAACGGGGTGCGCGCGCGCGACGGCTCAAGGGGTATGGGTCGCGCTGTTTTCATGGCCGGTCATCCTCGCGCTGATCCCGTTCGGCCGCTGGCTGCTGCGCATTGCCGGGCATCCGGCCGATGTGTTGGAACAGGAGCTGGTCTATTACACGATCCTGATGCTGGGCGGCGTCAGCATCCCACTGGGCGCAGCGATCAGCAGTTTTTTCACCGGGCGCGGCGACACGCTTACGAATATGTATGCGCAGATCGCGGGAAATGCCGTCAATATCGCGCTGGATTATGCGCTGATTTTCGGCCGATGGGGCTTCCCCGAACTCGGGATCCGCGGAGCGGCGATCGCCACTGCGATCGCGGGCTTCGTGCCGCCGCTGATTTTGGGCGTGATTTACCTGATGCCCCACCTGAGCGCGGAGTACGCGACGCGCGCGGAGTGGCGGTTCGACCGCGCGTTGTTCGCGCGTCTGCTGCGCTTCGGCACGCCAGCGGGGCTGCATTTGTTTCTAGATGTCGCGTCATTTTCCGTCTTCGTGCTGCTTACAGGCAAGCTCGGCGCACTGTCGCTCGCGGTGAGCAATATCGCGCTCAGCATCAACACGCTGGCGTTCATGCCGCTGCTCGGCATCAGTATCGCGGCGTCCACCTTGGTCGGGCAGTATCAGGGCCGCCGGCAGTCCGACATCGCGGAGCGGGCGGGCTGGACCTCGCTCAGGGTCGGATTGATCTACATGGGCTTCATGGCCGCGACGTATCTTGCGCTCCCGAAGTGGTATTTCCTGCTCTTCTCGGAGCGGGGCGGCGGCGGATTTGCGTTGGAGGAATTGCTCTCGATCGGCCGCTGGCTGCTCCTGCTGATGGCCTTGTGGGGGCTGCTCGACACGATCAATTTGGTGCTGGCCGGCGCGCTGAAGGGAGCGGGGGATACCCGGTTCGTGATGTGGTATTCCATCGCGATGGCGTGGGGCCTGTTCGTGCCCGGCTCCTGGCTGGTGATCGAGGTGTGGGATGGCGGCATTCTTGGCGCATGGGCCTTCCTCGCGTTTGTCATCATGGTGATTTCGAGCGGGTTCTACTGGCGCTTCAAAAAAGGGCGCTGGAAGCAGATCGACGTGATCGAGCGCCAAACTCCGCTTCCGCCCGCCAACGTAGGCCAGGAGGGCCGCGTGCTTTCCGACTAACGCGTGCGCGTTCAGCGCTTCAGAAGGCCCTTTTTGAGGTCGCCCGGGCGACGAAGCCGGGCGTAGATGAAAAAGCCAATTCCCGAAACGATTACGATCATTAGAGGCCATCGCCACCATGCGCGCGGGGTGGCGGGCTCGGCGAGTTCTTCCGGGATTTCGGCGGTTTCCTTGTTCGTTTCGACGAAAGTCGGCGTCTGTTGCGGCGGCGGGGGGAGCGGCGGAGCCGCGAGAAACCCGGCGGTCAGCAGTTCGCGCGCTTTGGCGTCGCGCAACTGGCGATTTTCGCTGCCGAGAACCGCCGCGATGAGCCGGACGCCGTTTCGTTGCGCTGTGGCGAGGATCGAATAGCCGGCGGCGCGAAAATATCCGGTCTTAAATCCATCCACGCCTTCGAACTCGCCGAGCAGGTTGTTGTGATTTCGCATGATGAAGCTGTCGTTTCGAAATCCGCGCTCCTTGATGGCCGTGTAGCGGAACACGAGCGGTTGCGCGAGTAGGGCGCGACCCAACAGCGCAAGGTCGCGGGCGGTGGTCACATCCGGCGTCGCGTCGGCGCCGGGCGGGAGGCCATGCTCGCTGATAAAGCGGGTATTCTTCATCCCCAGCGCGGCGGCCTTCTGGTTCATCATCTTCACAAATGCCTCGCGCGTGCCGGCGACGTGCTGGGCGAGGGCGACGGCGGCGTCGTTCGCGGATTGGATCATCAGCGCGTCGAGCAGCTCGTCTACGGTGAATATCTCGCCTTCCTTCAGGTACACCTGGGATCCGCCCATACGCGCGGCCTCCGCGCTCACGCGCACGCGCTCGCCCAGCCGGATGGCGCCCGCGTCCACCTTCTCCAGTACGAGCAGAAGGGTCATCAACTTGATCACGCTGGCGGGATAGCCGATGGCGTCGGCGTTGTCTTCAAATAGAACAGCGCCATCGGCGGCGTTGATCACAATGGCGCCGCGATAGGGATTGGTCGCGAGCTGTTCAGTCCGCGCGAAGGTCGGACCGGCGCACACGAGGCCGGCGAAACAGGATACAGCGAGTAGGCGTTTAATCATGCGCATAACGTCCGCGCGCGCCGCGAAGGGGTCAAGGAAGAATGCGATTGCTGTTTTGAGTTGGGCTCGCTCGCGCAAGGGGCGTCGCTGCGCGCGGTCGGAATTGGGATTGATCGCGGCGGATGGTGTAGTATTTTCATATCTCTTGCACGTGTCGAAATCCGCCGCATAGGAGTGCCGGGTGGGTGTTCCGTTCACACTGAAAATGTTGATGGATTGGGCCGGTTCGGCCGTTTTCCGCGACGCGCAGACCCTCTACGAGCGGGGCGCCGTTCTGGAGGCTGTTTTTGATCCTCCCATGATTCGGGGTACCCTTTCGTTCGGGAATCGTACGATCAATACCCGCGCGAAGGTGCATCAGGACGGGACGTGCGAAAACCTATGCCCCTGCCGCGACAGCACCGAACGGGGCATCATCTGCGCCCACGTGGTCGCGGTCGGGCTCGCCCTCGTGAAACGGCATGCGGACCCCGATCGCGAACGCAAGCACCTGGAAGAAGCGCGCAAGGCTGCACGGCTCGCAAAGGTGGACGAGTCCGCCTATCTGAAACGTGTGACGACGCCGCAGGCGGGGGCACAGCCCGCGCGCGTCGTGCTCTGCCTTGCGTCCGGCTGGCGGGATGCCTGCGCGGAGGCCTTGCAGGGCCGACCCGCGCGCGTGCCGCTGTTGTGCGCGCTGGATGGCAAACAGGGTCGCCGCCGCATTGAAGACGCCGATCGAAAGGCGATCTATTTTCTGACAAAGAAAGATGAATCCATTCTGTTCGTGCTCGAGGATGTGTGCGAAGGGCCTGCTCGCAGTCGCGTGGAGCTCGCGCCGGCTGATTTGATTAATGTGCTGAACCTGCACACCGGCAAACCGCTGTATGAGGAGGGCCGTTCGGAGGACCTGACTGTCAACGCCGCCCCTATGCAGTCGGTGTTGAAAATGGATCTCGATCCCGCCACGGGTGAACTGATCCTGGATCTCCAGACGGCGCTGCCGTTCAGCCCTAACGGCCATCGACCTACCTACATCGTCGCCGGAAAGGCGGGCTGGGTTTATGACAACGGACACTTCTGGCCGCTACAGGGGCTGTTGCCGCCTCCGTTGCGCACGATCTACATCGAACCGGTCCGTATACCGCGCGAGGCGGTGCCGCGTTTCCTCCAACAGGAATTACCGCTATTGCAGCAGCATCTGCCGGTGCAGACGGATGTCTCCCTGGACCTCTTCTCGCTCGAGCCGGCCGCGCCGCGCTTCCGGCTGTTCGTCAAAGGAAGCCCGGCGTCGCTTGCCGCCGTGCTCTATGCGGAATACGGGCCCGTTTCGCTCATCGCCGGGAAGCAGGACGCCCAAGGTCATTTTGCGCTGCCGGATCCGGAGGATTTGCTCCGATTTCTGGTCCGGAATCCGCCCGCCGAATCGCAGGCCTTGGCCCGGCTGGCCGAGTTGGGAATTCGCGGAATCGCGGGAGACCAATTGGAGCCGCTCGTCGGATGCCGCGAGGTGCTGAATTTCCTCGGCCGCGATCTGCCGGCGCTCCGCCGCCTCGGCTGGCGGGTGGAGTTCGAGGGGACGGTGCGCGAGTTGGCGGAAACAACGCCGTCTGTGACGCCGGTCGTACACGTTCGGGAACAGGGCGGAAGCGATTGGTTCGAGGTCGATTTCGAATTCGATGACGGCGCCGGCGGCGCGTTGACGCCCGCGGAGGTGCAGCGCGCGCTGTTGAAGGGGGAGTCCTACATCGAGCGCAACGGGCGGACCATCCTGCTCGACACCGGCGCCATCTCCGCCATGAACGAAGTTTTCTCCGACTGCGCGGTGGGCGAAGGCACCCGGCCCGGCAGCTTCCGGCTCTCCGGCATTTATGCGTCGTATGTGAAATCTTCGCTCGATGCGCTCGACGGCGTGGATGTCGAGGCGGCGCCGCCATGGATTGCCGCTGCCCGCCGCCAGAACCGCGAATTGAAGATCGAGCCTGTCCAGCTCCCGCCGCAACTGGACGCTACGCTGCGCGCCTATCAGCGCGACGGCGTCGCCTGGTTGCGATTCCTCGAAGTCAACGGATTCGCGGGCATCCTGGCCGACGAAATGGGGCTCGGAAAGACCCTGCAAACGCTCGCCTGGCTCGCGCTCGAGCGAGCGAATCCGGAGTGCGCCGGCAAGCCTTCGCTGATCGTTTGCCCCACCAGCCTGGTTGAAAATTGGGTCGAAGAGGCGGCGCGCTTCACGCCGAACCTGCGCGTGATGTCCATCGCAGGGAGCGCGCGCCACGAGAAATGGAGCGAGGTGTCGTCTCACGATGTGATCGTAACGTCCTACGCCTTGCTGCGCCGGGACATCGCGCAATACATGGGTCACGAGTTTGCCTGCTTCGTGCTCGACGAGGCCCAGCACATCAAGAACCGATCTACGCAAAATGCGATCGCCGCCAAGCGGCTGCGCGCTGCGCATCGGCTCGTGCTCACCGGCACGCCCATCGAGAACAGCGTGTCTGATTTGTGGTCGATCATGGACTTTCTGATGCCCGGCTACCTCGGTTCGCACGAGAACTTTCGCGCGGCCTACGAACAGCCAATCGCGCGCGGGGACCGGGAGGGCGAGGCGGCGCAGGCGCGCCTGCGCCGCAAGCTGCACCCCTTCCTGCTGCGCCGGCTCAAGCGCGAGGTCGCGACAGACCTCCCGCCGAAAATCGAGAAACTCGCGATGTGCTCGCTCACCGCGGACCAGCAAACCGTGTACAAGGAACTGCTGGACGCCTCCCGCCGCAAGGTGTTCGACATGGTGATGAAACAGGGCTTCCAGCGCTCGCGCATGGAAATTCTCAAGACGCTGCTGCGCCTGCGCCAGGTGTGCTGCCATCTCGAGTTGCTCAAGCTGCCGGGCCTTGAAAGCAGCATGCCTTCCGCGAAACTGGATTTGTTTTTCGAACTGCTCGACGAAGTATTGGACGGCGGCCACCGCGCGCTGGTCTTCAGTCAATTCACCTCCATGCTCGCGATTCTCAAGCGGGAACTCGATCAACGGGGCATCGCCTATTGCTACCTCGACGGCGCCACGCAGGAGCGGCTCAAGGTCGTCCACGAGTTCAATACGAACAGGAAAATCCCGATTTTCCTCATCAGCCTAAAAGCCGGCGGCACCGGCTTGAACCTGACCGGCGCTGACACGGTGATTCATTACGATCCGTGGTGGAACCCCGCGGTCGAGGATCAGGCGACCGATCGCGCGTACCGCATCGGCCAGAAGCGCACGGTGTACAGCATGAAGCTGATCACCAAGGGCACCGTCGAGGAAAAGGTGCTCGACTTGCAAAAGCGCAAAAAAGCGGTCATCGACGCCACGCTCGAGACCGACGAGCAGGTGCTGGGCGCGATGAACTGGGAGGATGTCCAGGAACTACTGAGCTTGTAGCGCGCTCAATCCGCGCCGCCGCCGTGCGTCTCCGTTCACACCGTGTAGCTGCCCCGCAGCGCGCGGGAGAATGGCCATTCGATCGCGAGGTCAGGCCCCTGCAACGAAGCCCGCCCCGGCTCAAACTCCAGGCGGAGGGCGGCGTCCGGATGGCGTGATCTCCAGATGTTGGCCAGGCAAAGAATGCGCTCCAGGCCGTCGCCGCGCTGATAATTCCAGACCTCATCGGGCTGGGCGACGCGCATTCCCTCGTAAATGGATTCGTCCGGCAGCGCGGCGATGCGATCGATCACTTCCCGGTCGGAAAGTCCGGCAGTCCCGCCGATCGAAACCGGATTGCGCTCCATCGCCGCGCGAATGATCGGAGTCGGATCAATACGAGCAAAGTCGCGTGCGGCGTAGAAGGCGAGGTCGGCGGAAGGATGCGCATCGCGGATGGATTCGAGATGCGCGATGATCTCCTCCCGAGACATCTCCGGCGTCAGACCGAGCGCCGGCCCGGCAATAAAGCGATGGGCCGCCGCGCGGTCCGGAAGGCGCGGCTCGAGGCGCGCGAACGCGACCAACTTGTTCACCACATCGCGCGATTTGCTGCAGTGACAGTCCAGCGCGATCGCGAGCCGTTCTATGTCCGCGGGATTGCTGATGTCGACGTGCGCTTTTTTGAAGAATTCATCGAATCGATTGAGCAGCAGACGATCGGGCAACGGGTCCGGAAAAAATTCGTCCTCGTCGATCTCCGCGAGCAGCCGTTCGCGGGTCGCATCGCTGACCTTGTAGCTGCTGTTGTGTTCGTAGGCGTAGACGCGCTCCGCAGGAATATAACGCGCCTTGCCGTGCGCGTCGTAGCGGAGTTGGAAGCACTTTTGCAGGGCGCTCTGGTCGCGGAGAAAATTCGCCATGATTTCCATCGTGATCGGCGTTTCCAAATAGCGGCGCAGCGATGCGGAAAACCGGCGGTAGACCTCCGGATCGATCGTCGCTTCGGGATAAACGCAATGCATGTAGCCGGTGTGATGCGCGACGATGGTGACCTGCTCGTGCCGCAGCGCGCGCTGCGCCTTCGCGGTCTGTTCGGTCCCGTTGAACCACATATTTTTGGTCACGATGCGGCGGTTGTTGGTCAACACGCCGTCGTTGAGATCGATAAAATTTTGCGAATGCAGCGGCGTCGCCAACAGATAGATGTGGTCCAGCGACACGCCGCACACGACGAACAGCGCCGCGGCGTAAAGCGTCGAGAGCGACACGCACTCGCCCGCGCCGCGCGTGAATCCGGGCTTGTGGCGGAAGGCATCCATCGCCTCGATTGTCTCCGTCTTCCAGTAGGGGATGACGTTGCCCTCGTATTTATCGAGGCCGAAGTGGCGGCGGATATCGAGGTCGAAATAGTATTTGTCGCCTTCGTAACCGAAGAGCGCGTTGCTTCGGCTGATCGTGGCCTCGTCCATCCACGGCGCGAAGCGGGCGAGTTCCCGTTCTTTCGTGGTCAGCCCCCAGGTATCGAGGTCGAGATTGAACTCGTAGCGGTCGATAATGAACTGCTTGAGACGCAGCACGCGGCGGTAGGGCGTCATCTTGTGGATTCCCGCGAACCACGGGTCCTCCCGCCAGCGCCATAGCCGGGGCGACATGATGTTCGCCAGGACGAGGCTGTAGAGCAGTTCCGGGAACACGAAAATCTCCATATCCGACAGCGTGGCCGCGGAGGAGTATTTCTCAAGGAGCGCCGGCGGCGCCTGCCGCGCCGGCGTTAGAGCGGGGGGTGATTGCATGACATACATCTACCGCTTTGTCGGTCATGCCGCCAGTTTCCTTTCAGCGGCGCTGCGGGAGGGCCTCCGGACCCGCCGGGAAGAGGTCTCATGCGAACGGCCATGCGGCCGAATCACACCACAATTCGACGCCGCGATGGCCCTGCAAGGCGAGTCCTGCCGCGATGGTGCGCGGCGCCTTCACCAATCGCTCCGCCATTGCCCGCTTGTCTTCGCCCGCAACCGCCACGATCACACGCCCGATGTGCCGGAACACCAGCGGCGTTGCGCTGACGCCCTCCAGCCCGTCGGGCCTCTGTACGCCGATTGCCCAGCGGCCCTCTGCCTCCCGAATGTGCGCCTCTGAAAATAGCGACGCCGTGTGTCCATCCGCGCCGAGTCCCAGCAGGCCGAGCGGCGCGTGCATATCGGGCGCAAAAAGCCGCCGCAATGCCGCGGCGTACTCCGCCGCCGCCTCCTGCAGCGTGCGCTCGCCGCGCACGCGCAGGATGTGTTCCTCGGAAATGCCGGCGGAATGGAACAGCGGCGCGATATGGCGATAGTTGCTTTTCGGATGGTCGGGCGGGACAAGGCGATCGTCCGAAAAAAAGATCCGCGCGCCGGGCTGAACCACGGGCCGGCGCTCCGCGAGGAGGCGATAGGCGGCCATCGGTGTGGACCCGCCCGCGAGCATAATCGCGCGCGACGCGGCGCCGGGCGCGGACAGGGCCTCGCCGATCGCGTCGCAGAGTGCGCGGGCGAGCGCTTCGGGGTCCGCGAAACGCAACGTGCGCATCATGATGCCGCAGGCCGGCGCGGGGCGTAGCTCCATGGGCCGATCAGCCGCTCTTGAATTCGCCGACGAGCGCCGAAACGGTCGCTTTTGCGTCGCCGAACAGCATGCGGGCGTTGTCCTTGAAGAAAAGCGGGTTGTCGATGCCCGCGAAGCCGGAGGCCATACTGCGCTTGAGGATGATGACGGTCTTCGCCATGTCCACGTTGATGATCGGCATGCCGTAAATCGGGCTCGCCTTGTCCTCGCGCGCGGCGGGGTTCACGACGTCGTTCGCGCCGATCACCATCGCCACGTCCACCGTTTCCATCACGGGGTTCACGTCCTGCGGTTCAACCAACTGCTCGTAGGGCACGTTCGCCTCGGCGAGCAGGACGTTCATGTGGCCGGGCATGCGGCCAGCGACCGGATGAATCGCATAGCGGACATCGCACCCGTTCGCCATCAGCAACTCGCCCAGTTCGCGCACTGCGTGCTGCGCCTGCGCGACGGCCATGCCGTAGCCGGGCACGATCACGACGGAGCGCGCCGCTTCGAGCAACAGATAGGCGTCTTCCGCGCTGATCGGCTTGGCCTCGCCTTTGTAGCCTTCGGATTTCTTCGCGGTCGCCGCCCCAAAGCCGCTGAAGAGTACGTTCGCCAGCGAGCGGTTCATCGCCTTGCACATGATATTGGTCAGGATGATCCCGCTGGCGCCGACGAGACAGCCGGCGACAATCAATACATTGTTCAGGATCACGAATCCCGCCGCGCACGCCGCGAGGCCGGAGTAGCTGTTCAGCAGCGAAATGACCACCGGCATGTCCGCTCCGCCGATCGGAATCACCGCGAGCACGCCGAGCACGAGAGACAGCAGGACCAATCCGATAAAAATCGGATACGCCTGACTCGGATACAGGCTCACCCACACCGCACAGACGAGCGCAGCCAGCAGCAGCGCGGCGTTCGCGACCTGCTGGCCCTTGAACAAAATCGGCTTGCCGGTGATTTTTTCCGCCAGCTTCGCGAACGCGATCATGCTGCCGGAAAATGTGATGCCGCCGATCAGCACGGCCAGTGAAGTCGCCACCATGGTGAACAGTTCGCTGTCCGGATGCCGGTGATACTCCGACCAGCCGACGAGCAGGCTCGCGAGGCCGCCGAACCCGTTGAACAGCGCGACCATTTCCGGCATGGCGGTCATCTTGACGCGCTGGGCCGCGATCGCGCCGATCAAGGTGCCGATAATCGCGCCCACCGCGATCCATTGGTAGGTGACAATCCCGCGGCTGAGCAACGTGACCACCACCGCGAGCAGCATGCCGATGGAGGAGATCATGTTCCCGCGCCGCGCGGTGTCGGCTCGGCCGAGCATCTTCAGGCCGAAAATGAAGAGCACGCAGGCGGCGATATAGCCTAGATTCGTGAGGACCTCGCTCATGGCCTTACTTCGCGCCCCCGTCTTTCTTCTTGAACATCGCCAGCATCCGGTTCGTCACCAGGTAGCCGCCGACTACATTAATCGTGGCCAGCGCCATCGCGAGCGTGCCGAGCAGCGTGGTCTGCCAGTGGCCGTCGTCCACGCCCGCCGCCATAATCGCGGCGACGATCGTGATGCCGGAAATCGCGTTCGAGCCGGACATCAGCGGCGTGTGCAACTGCGACGGCACCTTCGAGATCAGCTCGAAACCGAGAAAGATGGATAGCACAAATACAAACAGCAGCAGCGTCATCATGGCGATTTTTTCTCCAGCAGAGCCTTGATCGTCGGATGCACCACCGCGCCGCCGTGCGTGACGAGGCAGCCTTTGATGATGTCGTCGTCCATTTTCAATTCGAACGACTTGGATTCTTTATTCCAGAAGTGCTCGACGAAATTGAACAGGTTGCTCGAAAACATCTGGCTCGCATGCACCGGCACGCGGCCGGGCAGGTTGCCGGGCCCCAGGATGCGGACGCCGTTGACAACCACTTCCTCGTCCAGCCTGGAGCCCTCGACATTGCCGCCGGTCTCGATCGCCATATCCACCACGATGCTGCCGGGCTTCATGCCCTTGATCATCTCCGCGGTTACGATCCGGGGCGCCGGGCGTCCGAAGACCTGCGCCGTGGGGCTCACCACGTCGGCGCCGGCGCAGTGCTTCGCCATCGCCTCGCGCTGTTTTGCGAGCTGCTCCTCGGTCAACGCCTTCGCGTAGCCGTCCTTCGTCTGGCCCGTCTCGCCGAGGTCCACCTTCACGAACTTCGCGCCGAGCGATTTGACCTGTTCCTCGACCACGGGCCGCGTGTCGAACGCCTCGACAAGCGCGCCCAGCCGTTTCGCCGTCGCGATCGCCTGCAGCCCCGCAACGCCCGCGCCGATGACGAACACGCGCGCGGGCGCGATCGTGCCCGCCGGGGTGGACATCATCGGAAAAATCTTGTCGAGCCGCTGCGCGGCGAGCACGACCGCGACGTAGCCCGCGAGGTTCGCCTGCGAGCTCAACACATCCATTTTCTGGGCGATCGTGGAGCGGGGGATCAATTCGAGGCTGAATGCGCTGGCCCCCGACGACGCCAGCGCGCGGACGAGATCCTGCTCATTGAACGGATCGAGGTAGCTGACGTGGAGGCAGCCCGGCTTCAGGTGCGCCAGATCGGCCGGATCCGGCTTGCGAAGGCGCAAGACGAGATCCGCGGCGCGCAAGGCCGCCGCGCGGTCGTCGTACAGCGCGGCCCCGACCCGCGCGTACGCATCGTCCGGTATCCCGATGGCGTCGCCCAACCCGCGTTCGACCGCAAGCTGCGCGCCCAATTTGACCAGTTTTTCAGCGGAGGCCGGGATCAGGGGCACCCGCCGCTCGCCCGCCGCCGTTTCCCGCAAGACAACAATATTCATAGGCTGGTCGGTGATACAAACAGGTGCGCCCCCGCGATTCAAGACTTTGATGTTCGGGAATTTCCTGATTCGTCGTGTCCGCTTGGCAAATCGGCGGCATGGGGTATGATCGTGCATATGCGCTTTCAGGTTCTATTGAGTGTGCTTCTGCTCGCGTTCGTCGCGCTGTCGGCGGGCGCGGAGGAGGCCGCGCCCGCGCGGAAGCCGCGCCCGCCGCCTGAGTACAGCGGGCGCGTACAGTTGCACGAATTGCCCGCCACGGTGGCGCCGCCGAAATTGCCGGATGTCAAGGAGGATGCCCGCCGCGTGGAACCCCGGAGCGCCCCGGGGCTCTTTGCCGATCGACCGGCGCCCGCGCCGATGATGCCGATCGAAATGCCCGGACCCGAATCCGGACTTCCAAGTTTGCGCGAGTTGATTAATGAATCTTCCAAGCGATCGGATTCGCTGTCCGGATCGACGGGGTGGGGTTGGCTCGCCGACGACATCGCGACGAACCGCGCGCGGCGCGCCGAGCGAGAGGCCCGTCAGCGCGCGGACGATTTGCAGGATGAGAATCGCGAAGACGAATTCAACACCAACGAGCGCCAGGATTCGTTTTCATTGTCGAGCGCGTTCCAGCCGGATCGGCCCGAGGCGGGCCCCGTTCGCGCGGCGTCACGAGCGGATTCCGAGAGGCCAACCGATTCGGCGTGGATTTCCGCGGCTCAGCCGACGGATGAGGTCGCGCTTGAAGGAAGGATTGATCGCGAGATTGCGCCGCGCGAGCGTTTCTTCGCCCGCGCCCCGCCCGAGCCCGCCTCCGGATTTCTGGCCGGAGGTCCTGAATTCGATCGTCGCGCAGAGGCCGACCGCCGACTTCCGGTGGATCGCGATGCGGTTGATCGCGCGGCGCCGGTGCGTCCGGTCTTCGAAGGAACCCGGCTGCTCAAAAACGAAGACTTCTGGCCGGTTGACCGTCCCGGCGGGAGCGGCGCGCGGGTCGGATTTGAACCCTTGGGCGGCTCGATGAACCTTTCCCCGATCTGGACCGCTCCCGCGTTCACCCCGCTGGCCATCGGACCTTCGGAACTCTCGACGACTCTGGCGCCGTCCGCCCCATCGTCGATCGGAACGATGAATGCCGCGCCCGCGTCGCCCGCCCTGGGCGGCATGGGGAGCGAGCGCGAGCGCGCCGCCCCGCGCACGCTTCCGTGGTAGGCGCTAGCTGGCCTTCAGATAGTCCACGGCGTTGATGAAGAGCGCCAGCCCCGCGCCGGCTTCCGGGAGTTCGCCGCGCGTCTTTTGGAAATCCCAGCGCGGATGATTTTCCGGAAAAAGATATGCCTCGGGATGCGGCATCAGACCAAAGACGCGCCCGGTTTCGTCGCACAGCCCCGCAATCGCTTTCGCCGAGCCATTCGGATTGTGCGGAAAACGCTGCGTGGGTTTTCCCGTTTCGGGATCGATATACCGGCAGGGCACCAGTTTCTTGCGCTCGATCTTCGCCAGGACATCTTTTGATGCCGTGAACACGCGACCCTCTCCGTGGCGGATCGGCAGGTCCATGGCCGGCAAGCCGCGCGTGAAGATGCACGGACTTTCAGGCTCAAAGCGAATCCGCACCCAAAAATTCTGGAAATGCCCGCACTCGTTCTGTTGGAGCGACACCGTCTGCGTGAAGGAATCGCCGTCGAGCGCGGGAAGCAACCCGAGCTTGGTCAAAATCTGAAATCCGTTGCAGACGCCCATCGCGATGCGGCCGCGATCGATAAACGCCTGCAATTCGTCGCGGAGCCGCGCGCGAAGGCGATTCGCGAACACCAACCCAGAACCGAGATGGTCGCCAAAGGAAAAGCCGCCAATGAACATCAGGCCTGCCGCCTCGCGCAGCGGCGTCGGGTCCTCAATCAGATCGTGTAGGTGCACGAGGCGCGGCGCGGCTCCTGCGCGTTCCCATGCGTGGGCGGATTCCGCTTCGCAATTCAGGCCGTAGCCGGTGAGGATGAGGATGGGCGGGGTCATGGCGGGTTCGTCAGAGTGCAAATCCGGTTCTGAACGCTCTTCGCAGTCGGTCAAGTTCAACCTGCACGACCCGGCGGCGGAAGAAGGAGATCGAGAGCTCCGGGGCCGCCATCACGCTGCCGATGCGGGCGCACGGCAACCCGCGGAAGACGGCCTCCAATTCTGCCGTCCGATCCGCGGCGCAGGTGACGACGAATCGGCTGTTGCACTCGGCAAAGAGCAGCGCGTCCAGATGCGCTCGCTTCTCCGGCACACACTCCAACTCAATGCGCGCGCCCAGCTCGCCGCCGAGCGCGGCAAGCGCGAAGGCAACCGCCAGGCCGCCGAGCGTCGGCGTGTGGGAGGAGCGGATCAATCCGCGCACCTGCGCCTCGTTGAGCGCGTGATAGAGCGACTTCGCGGTCTCGATGTCGAGACTCGGCGGCGCGCCCCCGATGCGGTGCGGCTGGCCCGCTGCCCGCGCGCGCAGGCGATGATACTCCGACGCGCCAAGCTCGTCGCGCGTGAGGCCGATCGCATAAATCGCGTCGCCCGCGCATTTGAACGGCATCGTGACCGCCTGGCGCACATCATCCATCCTCCCGAGCGCCGAGAAGAGCAGCGTCGGCGGAATCGAAATTTTGCGTCCGCCGCGCACGGAGTCGTTCTTCATGCTGTCCTTGCCGCTGATGAGCGGGACGCCGTAGGCGGTGCAAACGTCGTACAGCGCCTCGTTCGCGCGCACGAGCTGCGCCATCTTGTACGGGCCGTCCGGCGTTTTTTCGGACAGCACCGGGTCGGGCCAGCAGAAATTGTCCAAGCCTGCGATCCGATCCCAGCGCCCGCCGACGCTGACGATCCGCCGGACGGCCTCGTCCACGACGGAAGCGGCCATCGCATACGTGTCGAGATCAGAGAGAAACGGATTGACCCCTTCGGACAGCACGATGCCGTCGATACCGTCGTAATCCACGCGCATCACGGTCGCGTCGCCCGGCACGTCCGCCCGCACGCCGACAAAGGGCTTCAACACGCTCAGCCCTTTGACTTCGCCGTCATACATTCGGCTCTTAAACTCTTTCGAGCGAATGTTGTGCGAGGCGAGCAGCTTGAGCAGCCATGCGGTGCGGTCGCCCGCGCGCAGCGCGCGAGGCGGCGGAACGCGGGGCGGGGTCCATACCGCGGGAATTTCCATGCGCGGGCAGCCGTCGTGCAGAAAGTCGAGGCTGAGCTCGCCGCACAGCCGACCGCGATGCCAAACGCGCAGCAGGCCGGAATCGGTGAAGCGTCCGAGCTTTGCGACCTCGACATCGCGCCGCTTCGCGAGCGCGGCGAACGCCTCCCACATCTCCGGCGGGACGGCGATCGTCATCCGTTCCTGCGCCTCGGAGAGGAAAATTTCCCACGGTTGGAGACCCTCGTACTTCAGCGGCGCGTCGGTGAGGTCTACTTCGGCGCCGCCGCTCAAGCGGCACATCTCGCCGATCGAGCTGCTCAATCCGCCGGCCCCGTTGTCGGTCAGCGCGCGGAAGAGACCCTGATCGCGCGCCTCGATCAAAAATTCGTACATCTTGCGCTGCGTGATCGGGTCGCCGATCTGCACCGCCTGCGCGGGCGATTCCTGGCGCAACTCTTCAGACGAAAACGTCGCGCCGTGGATGCCGTCCTTGCCGATGCGCCCCCCCGCCATGACGATGAAATCGCCCGGGAACACCTCCTTGCGTTCGGACGGACGTCCGCCAACGAGTACGGGCAGCTTGCCGACCGTTCCGCAAAACACGAGCGGCTTGCCGATGAAGCGGTCGTCGAATCGCTCCCACCCGCGCGCCCACGGGATGCCGCTCTGATTGCCGCCGTCGATCACGCCGTGGTGAACGCCGTCGCGGATGCGGCGCGGGTGCATCAGACCCTCAGGCAGGTCTCCATCATAGTCCGGCGGGCCGAAACAGTAGCCCCACACGTTGCACAGCATTTCGCCGCCGACCCCGGTGCCGAGCGCGTCGCGGTTCACGCCGACGATGCCGGTAATCGCGCCGCCGTAGGGGTCCAACGCGGAAGGGCTGTTGTGCGTTTCGACTTTGAACAGAACGTTCCAGCGCTCGTTGAATTTGATCACGCCGGCGTTGTCGCTGAACACGGAGACCAGCCAGTCGATCCGTTTCGCGACTTCCGCGGTCGCGGCCTTGATGTAGGTCTTGAAGAGTGAATCGATCTCGCGGGTCGCGCCGGTTTCATCGGTATAGCGGACGAGCGCGGAGAAGATTTTGTGCTTGCAGTGCTCGCTCCACGTTTGGGCGATGCACTCGAGTTCGAGATCGGTCGGACCCGCAGGCAGCCCGGCCGCGGCGCGCGCGGCGCGCACGTCGTCGCGGCGGTAGTAATCGCGGATCGCGCGCATTTCATCGAGCGACAGAGAAAGAATGCCCTCGCGGCTGATGCGGAGCAGATCGTCGTCGCCGACCTCGAGATCGATTGCGCGGACCTCCGGCTCGCGGGCGTCGCGCATTGCCGGCGGCGTCGTATCGGGCGCGGCGGCGGCCCACTGCTCCGGCGAATAGATGCGGATGGTCTGGATCAACGGGTTCGCGAGCAGCTCGCGGGCGAGCCGCTCTGCCGCATCGCGATCGAGCGCGCCGGTGAGGAAATACTGCGTGGCGGTGTACACCTCCTCATACGGGCCGAGCGCGCGGCCGATGGTATCCTGCACGACGGTGCGGGCGGTGCGGCCGACGTTGTCGGTGACGCCGGGTTTGAACGCGACCTCGACGAGCCAGTCGAACGCGGGCGGCGGCAGACGGTTCCGCGCGCGGTCCTGCGCGACGGGATCGGAGATCGCCGCGGCGACCGCATCGGCCTCCGCATCGGACAACGCCGTGTCGATCAGAAACACATCGCGCGTGACACACGCCTTCACGGGCGCGTTGAGGTACGCGTGCGCGCGGTGTGCGACGCCCGCGCCGCGCGGGTCCGGGACGCCGGGTTTCGGGCCAATCTCGATTCGGATCGCCATGACGCGCGAAGTTTTGGCGCAGCGAGGAGAGGAGAACAAGGCGGAAATACCCGTCGTTTTGTCGTCATCCGCGCGGGAGACTTGCGAAAATAGCGGGATACCTTATCGTGCACGCATGTCCAGCACGTTCGGCACTGTGTTTCGGGTATCCACGTTCGGCGAATCGCACTGCAAAGGGGTAGGGGCCATCGTGGATGGATGTCCGCCCCGCCTGCCGCTGACGGAAGCCGATATACAGCCTCAACTCGACCGCCGACGTCCGGGCCAAAGTTCGGTCAGCACGCCGCGTCAGGAAAGCGACACCGTCACCATCTTGTCCGGCACGGAAAACGGCATCACGCTGGGAACGCCCATCGGCTTGTTCGTGCCCAATCAGGACCAGCGGCCGGGCGATTACAAGGAAATGTCAAACATCCCGCGCCCCTCGCACGCGGACTACACGTATCAAATGAAATACGGCATCCGCGCGTCGAGCGGCGGCGGGCGCTCGAGCGCGCGCGAAACGATCGGGCGCGTGGCGGCCGGCGCGATCGCAGAAAAATGGCTCCGCTTGAATCACAGCGTCGAGATCGTCGCCTGGGTCAGCGCCGTCGGCGCGCTGGAAGCGCCGGAAATCGACGCGTCCGCCATTTCGCGCGCCGATGTGGACGCGACGATCATTCGCTGTCCGCACGCCGAAACCGCGGCGCGGATGATTGACGCAGTGAAGGCCGCGCGCGAGGCCGGCGATTCGCTCGGCGGCATTGTGACCTGTGTGTGCCGAAATGTGCCGCCCGGGCTCGGCGAGCCGGTCTTCGACAAGCTCGAAGCAAAACTCGCGCACGCGATGCTGTCGCTGCCCGCGACGAAAGGGTTTGAAATCGGGTCCGGCTTCGCCGGCGTGCGTATGCCGGGCAGCGCGCACAATGATCCGTTCATCCGAAAGGGCGATCGGCTCGGCACGCGCACGAATTACAGCGGCGGGATTCAGGGCGGCATCAGCAACGGCGAGCCGATCCTGTTTCGCGTCGCCTTCAAGCCGCCGGCGACCATCAGCAAGCCGCAAGCGACCGCAGACTTCAACGGGCGCGAGGCTGTGCTCGAAGCGAAGGGCCGTCACGATCCCTGTGTGGTCAACCGCGCGATTCCGATTGTCGAAGCGATGGCCGCGCTGGTGTTGATGGACGCCGCTCTGATTCAGCGCACCCGCGCGTAGCCGGCGCGATTTTTTACAGTCTCTGTAAATTACAGAGCATGGAAGCGCCCAAAAAAGATTTTACAGAGCATGGAAGTTTTGGCCCGCCGCGCGTTACCGCGTCGATCACGCCTGTGCGTTGAACGTGCGGTCGCCGGCGTCGCCGAGGCCGGGGACGATGAACCCGCGCTCGTTGAGGTGCGAATCGATCGAGCAGACGTGGATGTCGGTGTCGGGATACGCCTCGCGCACCGCGCGCAATCCTTCCGGCGCGGCGATCATGGAGAGGAGTTTTGTTGTCCTGGCGCCCCAGCCGTTGACGGCGTCAAGCGCGGCAACGGCGGACCCGCCGGTGGCGAGCATGGGATCGAGAACCAGGGCGATGTCCACCGCGCTGTCGGCGGGTAACTTTTTGTAATACTCGACAGGGCGCAGGGTTTTCTCGTCGCGGTAGAAGCCGAGGTGCCAGACCTCGGCATCGGGGATGAGTTCGAGGATGGGGTCCACCATGCCGAGTCCCGCGCGCAGGATGGGGACAAGACCGATTCGTTGGGCGAGCACCTGCGCTTTTGCCGTTGCGAGGGGGGTCTTGACCTCGACCTGTTCCAGCGCAAGGTGTTGCGTTGCTTCGTACGCCAGCAGGATGGAAAGGCGCCGGACGAGGCGTCGAAATTCGGCGGGCGGCGTGCGTTCGTCGCGGAGCCGGCAAAGGTGGTGTTGGACCAGCGGGTGTTGAATTTCGAAGACGCGATCCATACGCCTTCTATAGCGGTCCGACCGCGAAATGTCGAGCCGTATGGGGCACCGCATAAAATCCGTTCGAATTTACTTGCAGGTAAAACGTTTTAGCTTAACAGTTTTACAACGTTCGGGTAATAAGAACTGCAGAATCCCCGAACGTTTTATATACTGAACATTCTCAAGGCGGCCACACCACAGGAAATCCATCATGTTGAGACGGCAATCAGGGGTGCGCATTTGCGGTGTCGTAGCGCTTATCGCGCTGGCGGCGACATCCGTGCGCTCGGAGGTCATGCTGCAGCTCTTCAATACGAGCTGGCGGGATATGGCCGAAAAAATGCCGGAATTGGCGGAGGTCGGGTACGGCTCGATCTGGATTCCGCCGCCGACGAAAGGAAGCGGCGGGCTATCCGTCGGTTATGACCTCTGGGATCCCTTCGATCTGGGCGGCAAGGATCAGCGCAATACTGTGCGTACGCGATACGGCACGCAGGAGGAGTTTCTGCGCATGGTGCGGACGGCGCATCGGTTCGGCATCCGCATTTATATTGACAACATCATGAACCACCGGGCGTTCGATGTGCCGGGGTTCAATGAAACCACGCCGATCGATCTCTATCCCGGGATGGTGCCCGAGGACTTCCATTTGCGCGTGACGGAGGACGGCTTTTATCGCAAGTGGGACAATGTCTCGGACTGGAACGATGCGTGGCAGGTGCAGAACCGGAATTTCTCGGACCTGATCGATATTGCCCAGGAAAACCCCAATGCGAATTTTGGGCGGTTCGAGGGCGGTACCTATCCGAAGGTCAGTTTTGTCCGGCACCCCAACAATCCGGAGTATTACGATTTTCACCCGACGCTGGGCTATGTCGGGTTTGGCAGCACGAACATCACCACCGGCCTGATCAACAGCAATCAGGCGTTTTACACGGAGGATGTCGGCGGCTACATGATGCGCGCTGTGCGGTGGCTGATGGAGATTTCGAAGGCCGACGGGCTGCGGCTCGACGCGGTCAAGCATGTGCCGGATTATTTCTTTGGTCAGCAGTCGGGCATCGGCAAGGACGAGAGCGACGCGGGGTACTGCGGGCAGGCGCAGGTCGCCTTCAATCGCGCGCGGGGATTCAACGGCGACGGGCTGGACAACAATCACCGCAACTCGGTGTTCGATACGGAGGCGCCGCGCGACGACGCGATGATGTTCGGCGAACATCTCGGGGCGCCGCCGGGCTTTTTCGGATACATCGACGCGGGGATGCGGCTGAAGGACGCGCCGTTGCGCGACCAGCTCAACGGCATTCTCGGCGCGCCGTGGGGTTCTCTCGCGGGCTACGACCAGCCAGGCGGCGGCAGTGTATTCGGGCCGGGTCAAGCCGTTCAATTTGCCCACAGCCACGACAGCGATTATTCGTCCGCGCGCGAATTGCAGTATGCGTTTTATATGACCCGCGCGGGGCTGCCGAATGTGTATTCCGACGGAAACTATCAGTCCGAAACGCTCGCGCAATCGGGCGGCGCGTTTCCGCGCCACGCGAACACGGCGTTCCTGGGCCAGTTCGGCGATCAGCGGCTGCCGAACCTCGTCTACATTCACAATCACTTCGCGCGCGGCACGCAGTGGGGCGTTTGGAGTGACAACGACTATCTCGCCTATCACCGCATCGACAAACGCGAAAATTGGAGCATGAGCAATGCCGATGGCGCCACGCTGTTGTTCATGATGAACGACAACTATTCCGCCGGCGCGTCGCGGTCGATCGTCGGCAACGTGCAGTTCGGCAAGACGCCGTTTGTGGACGACACGTATCTCTATAACTACTCGACCTACGGAGGCGGCTTCTACGTCTATGCGTCGCAGCTCAATTCCGTCGTCGTGCCGCCGGGCGGCTATTTCGCCTTCGCTCCGCGGACGCCGGAGGAGTCGGCCAAGTGGAGCTCCGTCGGCGGCAAGCCGATCGAGATTTATCAGAACGGCGTGCGCGCGCCGACGGTCTCTTACGAGCGCCGAGACGGGCCGAGCGGCGACCCGAATTTCAATCCCTACGGCGTGCCCGGCGACACGCCCGGCGATTTCAAATATACGTGGACGATTCCTCGGGTCACCTCCGCCACGAATCTGCGTTTCGCGGCGCGCGTCGACGGCTCGGCGATCGATGTGTTGATGAAGCTCGACGGCGGGATCGACATCAATTCCCAAATGGGCATGGGCGAGACGAATACCGCCGATTGGGCGCTCAACCGCGAAAATCGGCCGGGCAAGGCGACGGATATCTATCTCGGCTATGAGTCGTCGCGTTTCGTACAGCGCACGGTTGGGCGTGAAAAGTTTGCGGCCAAGGATTCCAATCGCAATCAATACGGATCGCTCGGCTCGGAAAGCTACCAGGTGGTGATCGGCACGGTCGGCGTGACAAACTTCGCCGGCTCCGGCACGAACGACTGGAGCGACGCGGAGTCGGTGGTGTTCGCGTATCACGATCCCGCGGACACGATCACCGCGACGAACCAGCCTGCGCAGCTTCATTTCCATCCCGCGCCGCAGGATGCCGTCGGCAGCAACGTCTCCATCTGGGTGAAGGCCGGCTATAAGTTCGATGTGAACAAAGCGTTCGTTTACTACACGACGGACGGCGCGACGTTCCCGGAGGGCGCGGCGGGGCAGGGCGTCGGCAACACGCGCGTGGTCGAGATGTTCTGGGTGGCCGCGGACAATCCGGACGGAAACATCGATTGGTGGCGCGCCATCCTGCCGCCGATGACGAACGGCACGATGCTTCGCTATAAAATCGGGCTTTACCGCGCCCAGAACGGATCGCCCGAAGCGCCGTGGGATGTGCCGTATCCGCTGAATGGCGGACTCGTCGCCAAGAAGTACCGGATGCTCGGCGAATGGGAGATCACGAACTTCAACGCGCGGACGGTGAAGTACAAGCCGCATTTCGACTATGGAACCACGTCCACCGGACTGACTGAAGGCTTCCACATCTTGAAGGCCCGCGCGTTTCTCGATCGGCCGGGCCAGGCCTCGCTCTTCAACACGTTTGTGCAGACCTTCTACTACGACACCATGCCGCCGACGGGCCGGATCGTCTTCGCCGCGAGCGACGGCGATACGCTGGGCTCGCAGGAGTACGGTTTCGTTGTGCGCACCGATCCGACCGCACGCGACGTGTATTTCAACATCGACGACGGCAATCCGTTGAATGATGACGCGAACACCGGTCAGAACAACGGCAACGGGACCAACGCGCTCGGCGATCGCGCATGGGTCCGCGCGAACTCCGTGACGCCGAGCCTAAATATCCAGAGCGAGTTCCCGGACGAGTGGCGCTTCACCTATCGCAATATACCCGCCTCTGGCGTAGCGACCGTAAATGTGCGACTCGCGGAGATTTCGTCGTCGACCAATCTCGCGCTCAGCGACGGAGCCGGCTGGTTCCAGACGCTCCGACGCCTCGTAAACACCGCCGGTCCGACGCAGGAGCTGGCGGTCGCCTTCCCCGAGAACGACGGCATGTTGATCAATGATCAGTGGGATTATGTGATGCGCGTTCGGTTCAGCAAGTCCATCGCAGATCCATTCACTGTGGATCAACTCAAGGACCGATTCCTGGTCCGCATCAACGGCTCCGCGCAGCCGAAGAACTTCACGATCGACTGGAACACGACCGCGAATCATCACGACCTGCTGTTCACGCTGCCGGACCTGTTCAACGGCGACACGAACTTCCTGCACAACATCGAGGTGACGTGCCTCACCGCGGGAAATGTGCTCCTGCAGGCGTTCCGCGTCATCCGCGCGAATTCCGAGGCGACGGGTCCGTTTGTGTCGATCGTGAACCCGCCCGAGGTGGATTCGGTGGGGCGGCCCTTTGTGATCACGTTGTTGGACGTCGCCTCGCCGACGCCTGAACAGCGGAGCTATCCGATCATTGTCGATACCGACCTGCAGGCGCAGGATGTGTGGATTGAGTTTGCGAGCAGCAGCGGCGTTGCGCCGAAGTTGGCAGCGGTCGAAAATCCGGTGGCGGGCTGGATCGACGTCGTCAACGGCAACCCGCTGGTTGTCGCGCGCGATCGCGCGCTAACCGGCACGGTTTCCGTGGTCTACTCGAATAAACAGGTCACCGGCACCGGCACGTTCTTCACGAATCAGGTGCGCGCGGGCAACACGCTGCGGATCGGCAGCGTTGATGTGACGGTGACGCAGGTTGTCTCGCAGACGGTCCTGTTCATCGCCGATCCGTTCCCGACCAACTCGCTGACCAACGTGAGCGCGACCCTGCGCGCGCGGTTGGACATTGAGCTTCAAGCGGGCAACACCGTGCGCATTTCGACCAATTACCTGACCGTCACCAGTGTGTTGAACGCTACCAATCTCATGCTGTCGACGCCGTATCCCGGGACGACCGCCAGCGGTCTGACAGCCTATCGGGTGGACCCGAATCCCCGGCAGGTCAGTGCGAATCGGTTGAAATGGGAATTTCTCTGGACCAACATCGCGGCGCCGGGTGTCTACACGTTCTTCGCACGCGTGGACACGAACGGCGTCACGAATACGGTCGAGGCCAGCGCATCTCGAAATGTGACCGTCGTGTTCCGTCAGATTGTCGCCGATAATCCCGCGGATGATGACGACGATGATGACGGACTCTTTGACATTTGGGAAACCAACGCGACCAACCTGCCGCCGACGAACCCGGAAACGTGGAACAACGGCGACGTGCATATCTGGCGCATTTTCGGCAAGACCGATCCGCTGATGCCCGACAGCGACGGCGACGGTTTGCCCGACGGTCTCGAAAGCGGCTGGCGCAACGCGTTGAGCGCTACTGATACAAATGTTGATACGAATGGCGATGGCTGGAAAAACTTCCGTTCGGACCTTGATCCGCCGTTCTTCAACACCTTGGACAACTTCGGTCTCGTTCCGGGCGTGAACAGCGTGTCGGAGGGCGGCGACCGCACGCGTCTGGTGCGCGGCAGTTTGACCGATCCCAACAACCCCGACTCCGATTATGACGGATTGCCGGATGGCATTGAAGATGCGAATCGCAACGGTTGGGTGGATGGAGACGGCGATCCTTTGATGCCGTGGGAATCTCCCTCTCTGGCGCGCAATTGGCCTAACGACCGGATCGATGTCGGCGAGACGTGGCAGGAAACCAGTCCGACCAACCCCGACTCCGATGGCGACGGCTTGTCCGACGGCTACGGCGAGGACAAGAATTTCAACGGCTACGTCGACATCGGGCTGGCGGACCCGATCACCGGCGTGGTGACGGCCTTGTTGCCGAATGCGAGCGTCCCTAAAATCGGAGGGCTCTATTCCCGGTTCATCGACCGGCCGGCGTTGTTCGCCGCCTATTCGAATGCGGTCTATCTCGAAACCGATTCGCTGCTGCGGGATACGGATGGCGACGGATTGCCGGACGGGTGGGAGGTCCAGTACGGTCTCGATCCGCTCGATTCCGGCATCATCGGCCAGCGCAGCCTGCGCACGGGATTGATCATCACGAGCACGGTGCACGGCGCGTTCGGGAATCCGGACGGCGACTTCATCTGCAACACCACCAACGAGTATTACAATCTGTTGGAGTACATCAATGGCACGAATCCGCGGCAGCCGGAAAATTGCGGTCCGCCGCCGGCGGGTTCCATCGTGATCGGCCGCGGCACCAACGTGCTCGGCGTGATTAATGGCGTCACGAATTACGGCGAGTTCGTCGATTGGGATTGGGATGATCTGATCGTGCTCGACGAATATGAGGGCGACGGACCGAACAACCAGGGTGGCGATCTGTATCTCGGCTGGGACGGCTTCGACAGCTCGCGCGACATTGTCGCGTTCTATGCGCGCGACGGCGGTCCCGACACGGGCGAATTCTACTTCCGCGTTGACGTGCACGATTTGCAGCCCTTCGCGGAGGAGGGCTTCCTTGATCTGTATGTCGTGATCGACACGGGCAATCCGCTCGCCGGCGAAATGGCGCTGCCGGACCAGGTCGATCTGGTCACCAGCATGCGGTGGGAGGTGGTCGTGGCCGCGTACCAAGCCGGACAGGGCGCGGTGTATGTGGACACCAACCCGAGTTCGAATTCCACCCTCGTCGGGCACGGCAACAACCTGACGGCATTCGGGGTCGAGCGGCGCGACCAAAATCACGCCGAAGGATTCCGCGCGTCGTATTACAATTCCGAGCTCGATGCGATCGAGTTCAGCATCAGTCGGCAGGCGCTGCTCGACGCCGGGTGGAACGGCAACGTCAACTCGCTGAATTTCCAAGTGTTCAGCACGAAGGACGGCACGTGCAATTCCTGCGGACCCGGCGGCACACCCGGGCCGGGCGATATCGGCGGGCGCAACGACGTGCGCGACACCATCTATGACGACCACGTCGCGGAGGACTATTGGCAGGCACAAGGGCAGATCCAGAACGCGCTAGTGAACTACTTCAACAAGAACACGTTCGCCGGCCGCGCGAAGGTGGCGTATGTCGTCCACGGTAACCAGCACATTCAACCCGGCAGCACCATCCAGAACCTGATCAACAACGGCCAAGGCGCGGGCTATCACCGCTTGTTGGCGATTCACGAGATTTACAACAAACCGGTGAATCTGCACATCACGCCCACACTCGCGTCCGCCATTCAATGGGCATCGGTGGACGACGCCTTCGGCACGCCGTGGCGCGACGGGCCGGCGTTCAACGCGTGGATCGCGTCGCTGGTGCAGACGGGCGTGGTCAGTCTGATGGCCAGCACGTTCTCCGACCACATTCTGCCGTATTTTACACCGGAATTTGTGCTCGATAACGACGCGCTGGCGCGCGAATTTCTGCAGCATATCTACGGCACAACGATCGGCCCCAATCACGTCTTCTGGCCGCCGGAGCGCGTGCTCGATGCTGACGTATTCAATAAGATCAGCGCGATGGGCTACAACGCGACGCTCGTGGATCAGGACACGCACCTGTTCTACTGGCTCGGGCGCACGGAGTCGCTGAACCAGGGCGGCTATCAGATTAATCAGATCAACGGGGTGAAGACCTTCGTCATCAATAACTTCGCCTCGAACTATCGATTCCAGAACAACGACGGCGGGTTGAACATGCCGCTGCGCGGCATCTTCAGCCGCCGCGCGCGCGCCGGATCGCAGGATCAGGTGCTGGTGCTGTTGAGCAACTGGGAAGACTTTATCGGCAATGCGAATGCTGACGCCTACGACCGGAATCTGCGATGGATTGCGAATCGCCCGTGGATCGAGGTGGTTTCGCTGAAGGACGTGCTGACCGGACAGGTGGATCTCAACCGCGATGGCAATGGCGATGCGTGGTGGGTCGTGAATCGCGGCGCGGCGGCGACGAACAAGTTGTCGCACAACTATATTCAGCACGCGACGCGCGGGAACTATGACAACTGGTATGTCGGCCTCTCCGGCGCCGAGCATGGCTTGATGACGAACCGATTCGATATCCGCCCCGGCGTCAAACTCGATACGGAATTCGGCATGCTCTACTTCGGCGGAATCGTTTCGCAGGCGTGGAACCATGTCCTCTCCGTCGCCGACACGAATCTCGGCAAGCTCGCGCGCGGCACGATCCATGCCGCGATGTTCCAGACCGCATTCCACGACGAGGACAACACGAACCTCGAGCGGTTCAGCATCGGAACCTATGTGTCGCCCGACACGACGTTCGACAACCTGGCGTCCTTCGCGAAGCACGCGCAGTCACAGGCCCGCTTCGCCCGCCGGCTCCAGCGCGTGGATGCGTGGGCCGCCCTCGCGCACACGATCACCACGCCGCAGGCGCTGGCCGAAGATGTCGATCTCGATGGCGAGGATGAATACGTGCTCTACAACGATCGCGTCTTCGCCATTTTCGAGCGCATCGGCGGTCGCATGGTCGGCGCATGGACCCGCGATCTGTTGAGCGGGCGGGTCTTCCAGGCGATCGGCAATCCTGTGGCGTACTCCGGGTCTGAGACGGAGGAGGAGGGCGACTTCAATGCCTTCACAAACGGCCAGATTCGCGCCTACCGCACTTCCGGCCTCAAGGATTGGTGGGCCACGAAAGGTTCGGGCACCTCGATGTACGTGAACGATCTCTACACCTTTACCTACTGGACCAACGGCTGGCGCGCGGTCTCCTCGGACGGCGACATCACGAAGATTGTGACGCTCGAACCGAAGAGCTGGGCGTTCAAGGTCCAATACACGCTTGCCGGCGGAATGGCAGGCCAGACGCTGTATGTGCGGCATGGGCTCTCGCCGAATCTTTACGATCTTTTGCTCAATGGCCAGCGGACGCTGGGTTGGGCGCAGACCAACGCAGGCGTGCTCCGCCTCGCGAATACCAGCTATACCTTCACGGTGAAGACCGAGATCGGATACGGTGATCCGGGCCACAATGCGTCGTACAATCCGAGCGCCGTGGATCACCCGCAGCGCGGCACGAACGTGTTCACGCGCAACATGCGCAACCAGGCCCAGACGCATCAGGTCGAATTGTACGGATCCGGAACGTTCGCCTTCAGCCTTGGCCTGCGCGCGTTCAAGTCGGACTGGGACGGCGACGGCATCCCCAATGTCGTCGAGGACCTGTACGGCTTCCTCGATCCGCTGAATCCCGCCGATGCGCCCAACGATGAAGACGGCGACGGCGTCTCGAATGTCGATGAATGGATCATGAACACGCAGCCGAACAATACCGCGGATTTCCTGCGCTGGAACGCGATGGCCTCGACCAACGCGGGCGGCATTGTCGTGCAATTCCCGAGCAAGACGCAGCGCGAGTATCACGTGTGGTATGCGAACAGCGGGCCGCTGAACGCAAGCTGGACGCAAGCGACGACCAATGCGATTCCGGGAACGGGCGGCATCCTGACCTGGCTGGACGACGGCGCGCTCACTTCTCCGCATCCCTCCGCGAGCACGAATCGGACGTACCAGATTCGCGTTCAGCTCCCGCGATAACGAACCCGCTGCAAATCCGCGCGCCGACAAATGCCGACTGCATGGGTCGCATATTGCCTTAAAAGCGCTTTTTTTCGCCGGGGCCGCTTGACGTGCATCAGGGAGTCTATTATCTATCACGCATTCGCTTGCGGGGCTTGAACATGGCGGCGCGCCATTTGGTAGCCGTGCGCGTGGCAAATAGGGCAGTGCCCCCGCGATTTGGATTTTCGTTATCGCATGGCGCAGATTTTTCATTCGTCCGCTAACACGATCGCACGGTTGAGCATCATTGGCGCTGGGCTGCTGGTGGCGGGCGGCTTGGTCACGCTGGATCAGCTCACGCGTTCGCCGTACACAACCGAAGTCGGTGTCGCGCGCGCGCAGCCGGTCCCGTTCAGCCACAAGCACCATGCCAACATGGGCATCGACTGCCGCTACTGTCACACGTCCGTCGAAAAAGCGGCATTTGCCGGCATACCGCCGACGAAGACGTGCATGAACTGCCACTCGATGATTTTCGCGGACGCCCCGATGCTCGAGCCGGTTCGCGAGAGCTGGCGAACCGGCGAATCGCTCCAGTGGAACCGCGTCCATGACCTGCCGCAATTTGCGTATTTCAACCACAGCATCCACGTCGCAAAGGGGATCGGCTGTTCGACATGCCACGGGCGGGTGGATGAGATGCCGCTGGTGCATAAAGCCAACACGCTTTACATGCAGTGGTGCCTTGAGTGCCATCGCGCGCCGGAAAATTTTGTTCGGCCGAAGGACAAGATTTTCGACATGGCGTGGACGCCGCCGGCGAACCAGCGCGAGGTCGGGCTTGAGCTGGTGAAGGAATACAAGATTGATACCGAGCACTATAAGATGCTCGACTGCAATTTGTGCCATCGATGAGCGAATCTACACCCAGAATCGGACAGCAGAGCGACTTGACGCTGGAGCAAGCGCGCGAGCGGTTGACGCGAGCCCGCGGCCGCCGCTATTGGCGCAGTTTGGAGCAGCTCGCGACCTCCGACGGATTTCAGTCGATGCTGGAGCGCGAAATGCCCCGTCAAGCGGCTGCCGTTGCCGACTGGGATCCGATCGACCGGCGTGAATTCATGCGCCTGATGGGCGCTTCTCTCGCGCTGGCGGGCCTCACGGCTTGCACCAAGCAGCCGGAGGAAAAAATTGTACCGTATGTGAAGGCCCCTGAAGACGTCATTCCCGGGAAGCCGTTGTTCTACGCGACCTCGTTTGTCCACGGCGGCTTTGCCTATGGCGTGCTGGCAGAGAGCCACATGGGGCGCCCGACCAAGATCGAAGGGAATCCCGAGCATCCCGCGAGCCTCGGCGGCACGAATGCGTTTGCTCAGGCGTCGGTCCTGCAGCTTTACGATCCCGATCGATCGCAGGCGCACATGTACCTCGGCCGGCAGGGCACGTGGGATCAATTTGCCCGCCAGCTCGAGATTGAGATGGTGCCGCTTCAGCTCTCGCAAGGCGCGGGGCTCCATATTTTGACGGAAACCGTAACTTCTCCGACCCTTGCGGCGCAAATCCTGGCCCTGTTGGAGCGATTCCCCAAAGCGAAGTGGCATCAATACGAGCCGGTCAACCGCGACAACGCGCTCGCGGGTGCGGAACTGGCCTTCGGCGATACGGCCGCTACCCGGCATCATTTCGACAAAGCCGCGGTCATTCTCTCGCTGGACGCGGATTTCTTGGGGCGCGGACCCGGACACGTGCGATACGCGCGCGATTTCGCGGCGCGCCACTCGCCTCTCGCGGCGGAAGGGATGAGTCGTCTGTACGCCGTGGAAAGCAGCCCGTCGATTACAGGCGGCCAAGCCGACCACAAGCTGTCCGTGCGCGCGAGCCGGGTCGAACACATCGCGCGCGCGATCGCGCGCGGCCTCGGCATTGATGCGGCTCCCGGCGAAACAGGCGGACACGAGGCGTGGATTGAAGCGGCTGTGCGCGACTTGAAGCAGCATAGAGGCGCCGCCCTTGTCGTCGCCGGCGACAATCAGCCTCCGGTCGTTCACGCCCTCGCGCACGCGATGAACGATGCGCTCGATGCGTTCGGCAAGACGGTCGAGCTGATCGCGCCGGTCGAGGCCGTTCCGGCCAAACAATTCGCATCCATCAAGGAATTGTCCGACGATATGGCGTCAGGCTCGGTGAATTTACTGGTGATTCTCGGCGGAAATCCTGTGTACACCGCCCCGGCCGATTGCAATTTCGCCGAGGGGCTGAAGAACGTCAAACTGGCGGTTCATCAGAGCCTCTATCGCGACGAGACCTCGCGCTTGTGTCACTGGCATATCGCCGCGACGCACTATCTGGAGGAGTGGAGCGACGCGCGGGCGTTTGACGGCACCGCATCGATCGTGCAGCCGCTGATCGAGCCGCTGTACGGCGGACGTTCCGCTCACGAAGTGATGTCCGCGCTGCTCGGCCGAGCGGGCCGAAAGGGGTTGGAGCTCGTGCAGGACACCTGGCGCGAACGCTCCGGCGCGGGCGACGGGTTTGAAAAAGAATGGCGTCGCTGGCTACATGACGGCTTCGTGCCCGGCACCGCCTCGCCGGCCCGGAAGCTCAAGGTCAAGCGCGGCTTCGCGAGTGAAGCGCCCGCAGCCCGCGCGTTGACGCCGAACGACCTCGAGCTGATGTTCCAGCCGGACCCAGGGACGTGGGATGGACGCTATGCCAATAACGGTTGGCTTCAGGAAATGCCCCGTCCGATGACGCAGATCGTGTGGGACAACGCGGTGTTGATGGCGCCGCAAACGGCCGCCTATCGCCGCCTTCGAAATGGGTTTGTGGTGGAGCTCCAATTCGCGGGCCGCACCGTGAACGCGCCCGTCTTCATCCATCCCGGGCATCCGGAGGACTCCGCGACGGTCTTCATGGGGGGCGGCCGCACGCATGCGGGTCGCACGGGCAACGGAGCCGGTTTCAACGCGTTCGCAATTCGCACGAGCGATCAGCCGTGGATTGCGCTCGGCGCGGCGCGCGACACCGGCGCAACCCGCGACGTGGTTACCACGCAAGAGCATCATCAGCTCAGCGAGCCGCATCACGAGCGCATCTATCGCGCCGCCACGCTCGCGGAATTCAAGGCAAATCCCGACTTCATCAAAAAATACGACGAGTTCGGCCAAACGCCCCCCTCCATTTATCCCGGCTTCGACTATTCGAAGGGCAATCAGTGGGGGATGGTTGTCAACCTCAATGCCTGCATCGGCTGCAACGCGTGCGTGGTCGCCTGCCAGTCGGAGAACAACATACCCGTCGTCGGAAAAGACCAGGTCAAACGCGGGCGCGAAATGCACTGGATTCGCGTGGACCGCTATTTTGTCGGCGACCCGATGAACCCCGAGGTCGCGCTCCAGCCCGTGGCCTGCATGCACTGTGAAAATGCCCCCTGCGAAGCCGTTTGCCCCGTCGCGGCGACGGTGCACAGCCGGGAGGGGCTGAATCAAATGGTGTACAACCGATGTGTGGGAACGCGGTACTGTTCCAACAACTGTCCCTACAAGGTGCGCCGGTTCAATTTCTACAAATTCGCCGATCACACGACGCCGAGCCTCAAGCTGCAACGCAACCCTGACGTCACGGTTCGCGCGCGGGGCGTGATGGAAAAATGCACGTTTTGCGTCCAGCGCATCAGCGAGGCGCGCATCGAGGCGAAAAAGAAAGGGCGCCTGGTGGATGTGCGCGCGGATGGACTCCAGACCGCCTGCCAGCAGGCGTGTCCGACAAAAGCCATCGTATTCGGCGACATCAACAACCCGGACGACGACGTGGCGAAACAGCGCGCGCTCCCGTTGAATTACGGCATGCTGGTAGAGTTGAACACGCGACCGCGCCTTACCTACCTGGCGAAGGTCCGCAACCCGAATCCCGAGCTTGAGCAACCCGCCGCCGCGGCGGCGCACGGGGGGCATTCCTGATGTCGGCGACCGCACAAGATCCGAATATCGGCCGCGTCGAGATTCCAGACGTGCTGGACTTGCGCCACACGTACGATAGTGCCACGGACAAGATCAACGGCGTCATCCTGACGAAAAAGACGCCGGTCCCGATTGCCGTCGCGATGGGCATTTGCTTCCTGCTCGCCGGCCTGCTGTTCATGACGATCGGGCGCCTGTTGACAATGGGTATCGGCATCTGGGGCAACAACCAGCCGGTCGCGTGGGCGTTCGACATCATCAACTTTGTCTGGTGGATCGGTATCGGCCATGCGGGCACGCTGATCTCCGCCATCCTGTTCCTGTTCCGTCAAGAGTGGCGCACGTCGATCAACCGATTCGCTGAGGCCATGACGATCTTCGCCGTCATGTGCGCAGGGTTGTTCCCCCTCCTACACACAGGCCGCCCTTGGTTGGCGTACTGGTTGTTCCCGTATCCGAACGTCATGCAGATGTACCCGCAGTTCCGCAGCCCGCTCATGTGGGACGTTTTTGCGGTCTCCACCTACTTCACCGTTTCGGCCTTGTTCTGGTACACGGGACTGATTCCCGATCTCGCGAGCCTGCGCGACCGCGCGAAGAACAAACTCACCAAGATCATTGCCGGCGTGGCCGCGATGGGGTGGCGCGGATCCGCCCGACACTGGCAACGGTACGACATCATCTATTTGCTGCTCGCGGGCATTTCGACGCCGCTCGTCATTTCGGTTCACAGTATCGTCGCGCTCGACTTCGCCGTTTCGCAACTGCCCGGCTGGCACACAACCATTTTCCCGCCGTATTTCGTCGCCGGCGCGGTCTTCTCCGGATTCGCGATGGTGCTCACGCTCGCGATTCCGGTCCGCGCGCTGTTCGGATTCAAGGATTTCATCACGCAAAAACATCTCGACGCGATCTCCAAGGTCATGCTCGCGACGGGCCTGATCGTGGTGTACGGCTACGCGATGGAGGCCTTCATCGCGCTCGTGTACAGCGCGAATCCGCATGAAGAGTTTCTGATGAAGAACCGCATGTTCGGGCCCTATGCGTGGAGTTACTGGATGCTGATTCTGTGCAACGCGGTGATCCCGCAGTTGCTCTGGTTCAAACGCATCCGCCTGCACACCGGCATCGTCTGGGTCATCTCGATCTTCATCAACATCGGCATGTGGCTGGAGCGCTTTGTGATCCTCGTCACCACGCTGCACCGCGATTTCGTTCCCAGTTCGTGGGGCATGTATAAGCCGACCATTTTCGATTTCAGCATGTTCATCGGCACCATCGGCTTTTTTGGTCTGTTGATGTGCCTGTTCATTCGGTTCGTTCCGATGATTGCCGGCTTCGAGCTTCGCGAATTGTTGCACAAGAAGAAATCGCATCACCACTAACCATGAGCGCGCAGGCCCCCAACTCCGGAAAGATTTATGCGGCGGTAGCGGAATACGCGACACCCGAAGCGCTGCTGAAAGCGGCCGAGCGGGTACGCGACGCGGGCTACAAACGCATCGATGCGCTCACGCCTTTTCCTGTTCACGGCATGGTCGAAGCGCTGGGCATCCCCAAAAGCAGGATGGCCGGTTTGGTGCTGTTTGGCGCGCTGGCCGGCGCGGTCGGCGGCTTCGGGTTGCAGGTGTGGCAGTCGATGATCCAATACCCGCACGTCGTCTCCGGACGGCCGTATTTTAGCTGGCCTAATTTCATCCCGATCGTGTTCGAATGCGCCATTCTCGCCGCGGGCATAACCGCCTTTGTCGGTATGCTGGTGCGCAACAACCTGCCGCGCCCGCATCATCCGGTGTTCTCCGCGCCTCGCGTCGAGAACACCACCGTCAGTACCTTCATGCTCGTCATCGAAGCAAGCGACCCTCTATTCGATGAGGTAAAAACCGCCGAGCTGCTGAAGCAGACCGGCGCGGAATTTGTCGGCGTGGCCCCGGTGGAAGGGGACCCGGCCGATCCGCACGACGGACCCACCTTGAACTGACCATGCGAAACCTGTTCACCATAGCCTTGATCGGCGCGGCGTTTGCCGGAACCGGATGCGAGCTCCGGCAGGCGATGTACGACCAGCCGAAGTACCGCCCGCTCCAACGCAGCGAGTTCTTTAGCGACCAGCGCGCCTCGCGTCCGTTGCCGGAGGGCACGGTTGCCCGCGGGTTGCTCAAGGACGACGAGCACCTCTACGACGGAATGGAAAACGGCGCGATGGCTCAAACATTTCCGTTTCCCGTGACGTCCGAGGTCCTCGCGCGCGGCCAGGAGCGCTTCAACATTTTCTGCGCTCCGTGCCACGACATGGCCGGGTCCGGCAACGGGATGGTGGTTCAGCGGGGCTACAAGAAACCGGCATCATTCCATGAGCAGCGGCTTCGCGATTCCGCTCCGGGATATTTCTACGGCGCGATCAAAAATGGATTCGGCCAGATGCCGAACTATGCGGATCAGATTCCCGTGCGCGACCGGTGGGCGATCGTCGCGTACATCCGCGCACTTCAGTTGAGCCGAAACGCCACGATTGACGATGTGCCGCCCGAGGAGCGCGCTGCGCTGGAGACGGCAAAGGCAGGGCATTGATTTCATGAACGAGCTGATCCAATCGATTCGCGGCAAAGCGCTCGGCGTTGGCGTCCTCGGCACCGCCGCGACCGCTGCGGGTTATTTCATCGCAGGACCCGACCAATTTTTTCAGTCGTGGTTGATGGCCTTTTGTTTTGTGTTTGCCTTTGCCGCCGGCGGACTCGGCCTGCTGATGATCCATCATCTGGCGTCCGGCCGCTGGGGATTCTGCCTGCAACGCCCCTATGAAGCGGCGGCGAAGACCTTCCCGCTGATCGCCCTGTTGTTTGTTCCTCTGCTGTTCGGCATGGATCGGCTCTATGCCTGGGTGAACCCCGAAGCGCACCACGACCATGTGCTCGAACATGTGATGCACCATAAAGGCATGTATCTCAACGTGACCGGCTTTTATATCCGCGCGGCGGTGTATTTTGCCGTCTGGATCGGCCTTTCCTCGCTCCTGCTACGCTGGTCGCGGCTACAAGATGAGCACAAAGCGGATGCCGAGCTCTATGGACGCAAGATGCGCATGTTGAGCGGGATTGGTCTGGTGATTTTCGGATTGGCCGTCACATTCGCATCCTTTGACTGGGCCATGTCCGTAGAGCCCAAGTGGTATTCCGCCCTGTATGGCGCAACGTTCATGGTCGGGCAGGGCGTGGCCACGCTTTGCTTGATGGCATTTGTTGCGCGCATGCTCTCGCGCGATAAGCAATACGGCTCGGTAATCGGCGCGCAGCAATATCACGACATCGGCAACCTGATCTTTGCCTTTACGATTCTCTGGACGTATATGAACGTCGGCCAGTTCGTGATCATCTGGTCCGGCAACCTGCCCGAGGAAATTGAATACTACCTGCATCGCAGCCACTCCCCCTGGCCCGAACTGGTCACCGGCATCGCCATTCTCCATTTCGCGGCGCCGTTTGTCCTCCTGCTCTTCAAGGCGAACAAGAAGAACCCCAACATCCTCGTAAAAATCGCCGGCGGTTTGCTCGTGATGCGGTTTGTCGACTATTTCTGGACGCTGATGCCCGCGTTCCGCCACGATCATTTCCACGTGTCGTGGGTGGACATCGCCGCGCCAGTGGGTTTGATGGGCCTCTGGCTATACGTTTTCCTGGGCGCGCTGCAAAAACGGCCCTTCCTCCCGTTGAACGACCCCCGATTCGCCTCTATATTGTCTCACCCTGAAGAACGAGACACCGGTTGGGAGGCGGACGCTTCCGATGCATAGTCCATCCACAGATCCTGTCAAGAATCCGAGCGGCGCGGATTTCGCTGATCGCGATATTCCGGTCTCAAAGATTCTGGTCTTTGGGTTTTACATCGCGCTGTTCACCGCCGTCTCGTTTGTCGGGCTGCGCTTCCTTTACCTGGCGTTGGATCGCAAGGCGGAGCGCGCAGACGAGGCTGTTGCCGCGTTTGCGCGAGAGACGCGCGTGCTGCCGCCGGAACCCCGCCTTCAAGTGGATGAACCCGCCACATGGGCGCGGGAAAAAGCGCGCCAGCAGGCGATGATCTCCGGCTACGAGTGGGTGGATGCCAATGCCGGCGTGGTGCGCATTCCGGTCGAGCGGGCGATGGAAATTCTCGCCGAGCGCGGTCTGCCCGCGCGCGCGGAAGGAGTGAGCCCGTGAACGCGCGGATCTTCATCGGCGCGATTTGCGCGTGGGCCGCAACGTCCGGCGTATATGCAGCCACTCGTTCGACTCCGATCGAGCAAAAAAACGAACCGCCGCCGCCCGCTGTGTTGAAGCGAACCGGTTTCGATCAAAACCTCGGCGCGCAGTTGCCGTTGGATGTCAACGTGCGCGATGAAGAAGGCCGCGTGGTGCCGCTCGGGACGTTCTTCAAGGATCGCCCGGTCGTCTTCTCGCTCGTTTACTACAACTGCCCGATGCTGTGCACGTTGGTGCTCAATGGCATTGTGGATGTGTTGAAGCAAATCGCGTTCGAGCCCGGACGCGATTACGACATCGTCACCTTGAGCTTCAATCACGAAGAAACGCACCTGCTCGCAGCGCAGAAAAAAGCCAACTACCTCGAAATGTTCAGCAAACCGGGCGCCGCGGCCGGATGGCACTTCCTTACAGCCGACGAGCCGGCCATCGCCGCGATTGCGGACACGGCCGGATTCAAATTCGCGTGGGATGAAAAAGCGCAGGAATTCGCGCACGGCAGCGGCATCATGATTGCCACGCCGGATGGAAAGCTCTCTCATTATTTTTACGGCGTCATGTACAGCCCGCGCGATGTCCGTCTCGCGCTGGTCGAGGCCTCGTCCGGAAAGATCGGCAACCCAGTCGATCAACTCATGCTGCTCTGCTATCACTACAATCCCACGATGGGCGGATACAGCGCGGCGGTGATGAACGTGGTCCGGCTAGGATGCTTTGCGACGATAATTGCGGTGGGCGGTTTTATCGCACTGTCGTGGAATCGCGAACGTAAAGCCATCGCACCCCAATCAATTCCCGCATAGGCGGATCGGGTGCGACACCAACTATGAAAAGTGTTTTTAATATATTGCCCGAGCAGGCCTCGACGGTCGCGTCCCACGTAGACGCGATATACTTATTTCTGATTGCCATCAGCGTCGTTTTCACGCTGTTGGCCGCGGGTCTCGTCATCGTATTCGGAGTGAAATTCCGCAGACGGCCGGACGGACCCGCGCCCGAAAAACCGCATGAGGATAGCCGCCTTGAAATGGCCGCCGGCGCTTTTCTTCTCGTGTTGCTCCTCGTGCTTTTTGGATGGGGCGCAAAGGTCTATTTCCAAAACACGCGCCCGCCCGCTGACGCGATGGAGATTCTGGTTACCGGCAAACAGTGGATGTGGAAACTTCAGCACCCGAATGGCCGGCGCGAAATCAACACGCTCCACATCCCGGTGGGCAAGCCGGTTCAGCTCACCATGACCTCGGAAGACGTGATTCACAGCTTCTTCATTCCGGCCTTTCGCGTGAAGCAGGATGTGCTTCCAGGGCGCTATACGCGCCTCTGGTTCCAGGCAACCAAGACCGGCCGTTACCGCCTCTTCTGCACGGAATACTGCGGGACCGAGCATTCCATGATGGGCGGATGGGTCAATGTCATGACCGCGGCCGATTATGAACGATGGCTCTCGGGCGAAGTCGCGGGCGCGGCTCAAGAGACGCCCGTGCAGGCCGGCGAGCGGCTCTTCACCCAACTCGGCTGTCAAACATGCCACAATGCAGGCTCCGGCGCGCTCGGTCCGAACCTGGCCGGCGTGTTCGGACACACCGTCAAACTCGCCGACGGCAGCGAGGTGATCGCCGACGAGGAATACTTGCGCGAATCGATCCTTAACCCGCATGCGAAACTCGTGGCGGGTTTTGCCCCCGTCATGCCGGTGTTCAAAGGCATTATCAACGAAGATCAACTCCTCCAGTTGATCGCCTACATCAAGAGCCTCAGCGGAGCGTCCAACTGATATGAGCGAAACGGCGACCATCGCGGCGACTGCCGAGCCGAAAAATTATCTAACGAACCGCCACACGATCCAGTCGTGGCTCTTCACGGTCGACCACAAACGGATCGCGATCCTCTATCTGATCAGCCTGACCGTGTTCTTCCTCCTCGGCGGCGCGGCGGCGGCCCTGTTCCGCCTCGACCTGATGACGCCTCAGGCCGACCTGCTCCAGTCCGAGACCTACAATAAATTGTTCACGATGCACGGCATCGTGATGATCTTCTTCTTCCTTGTCCCGTCAATCCCCGCCGTGATGGGCAACTTCCTCGTTCCCGTGATGATCGGCGCGAAAGACGTCGCCTTCCCCCGGCTGAACCTCTTGAGCTGGTACGTCTTCATGGCCGGCGGCCTTATCGCACTCGGCGCCATCATCAGCGGCGGGGTGGACACCGGCTGGACGTTCTACACGCCGTACAGCAGCATGTACGCAAATTCCCACGTGATCCTCGCCGTGGCGGGTGCGTTCATTGCCGGTTTCTCATCGATCATGACGGCTCTGAATTTCATCGTCACCATCCAGAAAATGCGCGCGCCCGGCCTCACCTGGTTCCGCCTGCCGCTCTTTATCTGGGCGATGTACGCCACAAGCCTCGTCGTGATCCTCGGCACGCCGGTGGTCGCGATCACGCTGGTCATGATTTTCATCGAGCGCTTCTTCCAATTCGGCCTGTTCGATCCCGCGCTCGGCGGCGATCCGGTCCTCTTCCAACACCTCTTCTGGTTCTATTCGCACCCCGCGGTTTACATCATGATCCTGCCCAGCATGGGCGTGATCAGCGAGATTGTGTCCTGCTTCTCCCGCCGCCGGTTGTACGGCTACACCTTCGTTGCGTTCTCCTCGCTCGCGATCGCGGTGATCGGATTCTTCGTGTGGGGCCACCACATGTTTGTCAGCTCCCAATCGGCCTATGCGGGGCTCATCTTCTCGTTTCTGACCTTCTTCGTCGCGATTCCGACCGCCATCAAGATCCTCAACTGGATCATGACGATGTACAAGGGATCGATCTCCTTCGACACCCCGATGCTTTACGCATACGGCTTTCTCGGCCTCTTCACGATCGGCGGTCTGACCGGTCTGTTCTTGAGCACCATGGCGACGGATATCCATCTGCACGACACCTATTTCGTCGTCGCGCATTTCCACTACGTCATGGTCGGCGGCGGCGTGATGGGGTTCCTCGGCGCCTTGCATTTCTGGTGGCCCAAGATGACCGGTCGCATGTACCCGGAAGGCTGGGCCAAGTTCGCCGCCATCGTCATTTTTATCGGCTTCAATCTGACCTTTTTCCCACAATTCCAACTCGGCTACCATGGCATGCCGCGCCGCTACCACACCTACGCGGAGGAATTCCAGATTCTCCACGTCATGTCCACCGCCGGTGCGTCGGTGCTTGGGGCGGGATACCTCATCATGGCCGCCTACCTCGGCTGGTCCCTCTTCAAGGGCAAGCGCGCCTCCGCCAACCCGTGGGATGCGCGCGGCCTCGAGTGGGAGACCACCTCGCCGCCGCCCACCGAAAACTTCCTGTCCACACCGACCGTCACACAGGAGGCCTATGCGTATGACAAGCCTTCCGTGACGCATGTCCCTCCGGAGGAGAAACGTGTCTAGCCACGCCCACGCGCACGTCGCGCATCACTTCGAGAGCGCCGAGCAGCAGCGCCAATCCGCGCAGCTCGGCATGTGGATATTTCTCGTCACCGAGGTCATGTTTTTCGGCGGCCTCTTTGCCGCCTATGTCGTCTATCGTTCGCTGTATCCGGAGGCCTGGGTTGTCGGCAGCCACCTGTTGAGTATCGGGCTTGGCGGGTTCAACACCGCGGTGCTGCTCGCCTCGTCGCTCACAATGGCGCTGGCGGTGCACGCCGCGCAGACCGACAAGCGGAACGCCACCGCGATGTGGATTGTCCTCACGATGGTCCTCGGCTTTGTCTTCCTCGGCGTCAAAGTTGTCGAATACGCCGGCAAGTTCGAACACCACCTCGTACCCGGCGCGCATTTCCATGTCGATCCGATGGCCGAACTCGCGAAGCTGGAGGCGGCCGGCGTCCACGTGGGCCAGCACCTGCGCCACGCCTTTGAGACGGCGAACCCGAGCCATGTTCAACTCTTCTATTCACTCTACTTCGCGATGACCGGCATGCACGCAGTGCACATGATCATCGGCGCCGGCCTCATGATCTGGCTGCTCGCCAACACGCTGAAGGGCCGCTATTCCTCCGCTTACTACAACCCCGTCGAAGTCACCGGCCTCTATTGGCACTTCGTGGACATTGTCTGGATTTTCCTGTTCCCCATGCTCTACCTGATCGGGAGACACTGATGAGCGAACATCACGTCATGCCTATCCGCGTCTACCTGACCATTATCGCTATTTTGATGGCGCTTACGGTCGCCACGGTCTGGGTCGCCTTCCTCGATTTCGGCTATCTCAACACCGTGATTGCCGTCGGCATCGCTGTCATAAAGGCCCTGCTCGTCGTCATGTATTTCATGCACCTGAAGTACGCGGCGCCGATTACCCGCCTCTTCGCCGGGGCCGGCGCCGTATTTTTCGTGATCCTCATTGCGATCACCCTGAGCGACTACCGATCCCGCGATTGGTTCCCATTCCCCGAGCCGTGGGAGCAAGCCCATGAAGCTCCCGCGTCGCACTAAATCCAACTCAGCGGACGCGCCGAGCTGGTCCGACTACTATCAGCTCGCCAAGCCGCGCATCGTCGGCATGGTGCTGGTCACCACCGCCACAGGCTTCTTCGTCGGCGGCGCGGGCATCGGATCCTGGGAGCGCACCCTCCTGCTCGTCCTGACCCTCCTCGGCACTGCCCTCGCCGCCGCGGGCGCAGCGGTTCTAAACAACTACCTCGAGCGCGACACCGACGCGCGCATGGAGCGCACCCGCCTGCGCGCCCTGCCCGCGGGCCGCATCGAGCCCGCCGTCGCGCTCGCGCTCGGTGTCCTGCTCGTCCTCGGGGGCGTCGCGATACTCGCGGCGCTGGTCAATCTTCTCGCCGCCTTTCTCGTCCTGCTCACGGCGTTTCTCTACGTGCTTGTGTACACGCCGCTCAAAAAAGTGACCTGGCTCAATACGCCGATCGGCGCGATCCCCGGCGCGTTGCCGCCGATGGTGGGGTGGGCGGCCGCCGCGAACGAACTGCATGTTGGCGCATGGATTCTGTTTGCCATTCTCTTTCTCTGGCAGCACCCCCACTTCTACGCCATTGCGTGGATGTACCGCAGCGACTACGCCGCCGCCGGCTACAAGATGCTCTCAACCATCGACCCCACCGGGCGCCGCGTCTTCCGTCAGGCCATCCTCTTCTCCCTCGCGCTGATCCCTGTATCCATTGCCCTCACCGGCTTCGGCCTCGCGGGCCGGACCTACCTCGTCGGCGCTGTATTCCTCGGATCGGCCTTGCTTGCCGCCAGCTTGCACCTCGCCCAGCACCAGCGCCTGGCCGACGCGCGCCGCGTTCTGCTCGCCTCCGTCGTCTATTTGCCCCTTCTACTCGCCCTCATCGTGCTCGACGCCGGACTCGCCCGCTGACGGCAAAAAAGTTCCATGCTCTGTAAAAACTTTTTTTCGCGCTTCCATACTCTGTAAATTACAGCGCATGGAAATAATAAGGAGACGCGCGCGCGGGCTGCTGGTCTTCGCGCTTCTCGCCGCGGGCTGTGCGGAAGCGCCGCGCGACGGCGATATCCTCCGCGCAAACACCCTCTATCTCGCATCGGCGCGTGTGCGGGGATTCGATCCCGCTAAAGTGTCGGATGTCGCGTCTGCCAAAGCCATCCAGCTCGTGTATGAACCGCTGCTGCAGATCGCGTATCTCGACCGCCCGTACCGCCTCCAACCGCTGCTTGTGGAATCAATGCCGGAGCGCTCAGGAGACGGCCTGCGCTACCTCTTTCGACTTCGACGCGGCATTTATTTCGCCGACGCCCCCTGCTTCCCCGGCGGGCGGGGTCGCGAAATGACCGCGGACGATGTTGTCTATTCGATCAAGCGCATCGCCGATCGCAAGGTCGCTTCCAGCGGATGGTGGGCGTTCGAAAACCGTATCGTCGGACTCGATGAATTCCGAGAGGCATCGGCGGGCGAGCAGCCGACGGACTATTCGATGCCCGTCGCGGGACTTGTCGCACGCGATCGATACACCGTGGAAATCGAGCTGGCCCGACCGTTCCCGCAATTTCTTTGGATTCTTGCGCTGCATTACGCCGCCGTCGTCCCGCGCGAAGCGGTGGAGCATTATGGCGAACGATTCGCAAGCCATCCGGTCGGCACCGGACCTTATCGCCTCGTGGAGTGGCGTCGCAATTACCGGATGATGTTCGAGCGCAATCCGAAGTGGAGCGAAACCGGACGGATTGATCGTTATCCTTCGTCAGGCGAGCCGGAAGATGAAGCCGCCGGCTTGCTTGCCGATGCCGACCGCCCGCTGCCGCTGATCGATCGCATCGTCATGTCCGTGATTGCGGATGGCGCAACGCAGTGGATGATGTTTCTCCGCGGGGAATTGGACGAGTCGGAGATTTCGCGCGACAACTGGGGCGCGGTTATGGATGAGAATGGCGCATTGCGCGCCGATCTCGCCGCGCGCGGCATCCGGCTTTCCGTCGCGCCGCAATTGCGCGTGAACTACATCGGGTTCAACATGGACGATCCGGTCGTCGGTCCGAATCGCGCGCTCCGGCAGGCGCTCACGTCGGCCTTCAACTCGGAGGAGTGGATTCGCCTCAACAACGGGCGCGTGAAGCGCGCGCTTGGACCCATTCCAAGTTCGTTGACGGGCTTCGAGCCGAATTATCAGCCATTCCCATTTGATTTGGATCGCGCGCGGGCGCTGCTCGCAGAGGCCGGCTATCCGGACGGCCGCGATCCGCGCACCGGACGCCGGCTCGAACTGACACTAGAGCTCGGGCGGGCCGACGATCTGGAGCTGCGCCAATCCGCGGAGCTCATCGCCGCCTTTTTCGAGCGCATCGGCGTGGTCCTGCGTTTGAGCTTCAACAACGGCCCTGCGTTTTTCGAGAAACTCGAGCGCGGCCAAGCGCAATTGTTTTATGTCGGTTGGCTCGGCGATTACCCCGATGCCGAGAATTTTCTCCAATGTCTCTACGGCCCGAATGCCGATGGTGGCCCTAATCGCGCGAACTATCGAAACCCCGAATTCGATCGCCTCTTCGAGCAAGCCCGTGTGATGGAAGATTCGCCGGAGCGGACGGCCCTCTATTCGGCCCTCGCGCGAATCGCGATCGAAGACTGCCCATGGATCTTTGTCGCCGAACCGTTGAGCTACACGCTGCACCAGACGCGGCTGCTCAATCGCAAGCCTCATCTGTTCCCGTATGGAATGGAGAAATACTATGCCCTCCGGCGCCCCTGACGCCACGCCCGCGCTGCTGAAGGTCGAGAACCTTTCGATCCATTTCGGGACGGAAGCGCGCCCGGTCCGCGCGGTGGACGATGTTTCGTTTGAGGTGCGAGAGGGTGAAACGGTCGCGCTGGTCGGCGAGAGCGGGTGCGGCAAGAGCGCAACCGCGCTCGCGTTGGCACGCCTGTTGCCGGAGCCCGCCGCGCGCTACGTCGGCGGCTCGATCCGGCTGCTCGGCACGGACGTGCTGCGCGCGGATGAAGCGGAACTTTGCCGCCTGCGGGGCGGGCGAATCGCTTATGTGTTCCAAGAACCCGCGGTCGCTCTGAATCCGGTGTACACGATCGGATTTCAAATTCGCGAAGCCCTTGCCGCGCATCGATCCGGGATCGACCGCGCCGCCGAATGCGCCCGATTGCTGAGCGAAGTCGGATTGGATGCCCCCCGCGTCGCGGGAGCGTATCCGCACGAATTGAGCGGCGGCATGCAGCAGCGCGCGGTCATCGCCATGGCGCTGGCCGGGAACCCGCGCCTGCTCGTGGCCGACGAACCGACCACCGCGCTCGACGTGACCGTTCAGGCGCAGGTGTTGGATGTGCTTGTCCGTGTGCAGCGCGCTGAGCGCGCGAGCATGCTGTTCATCACGCATAACCTGGGGTTGGTCGAGCGCATCGCCCAGCGCGTGTTGGTGATGTATGCCGGCCGCATTGTAGAGACCGGGCCGGTCGAGGACGTGCTGCGGCGACCGCGCCATCCCTACACCCGCGCGTTGATCCGAGCGGTGCCGCGCCTGCGCGGAGGCGCCGCGCGGCTCGAGGGGATCCCTGGCGTGGTGCCGTCTGCAGCGGAATATCCGTCCGGATGTCGATTCCATCCTCGGTGTGCGCATAAGCGAGCGCGCTGCGAAACGGATGAACCGGAAGACGACGATGGCGTGCGTTGTCACTTTTGGCGGGAGCTACCGGCATGAACAATGATCCCGCGCAAATTTCGGTTGATGCGCTGTCCGTCCTTTACCGCCGCGGGGGCCACACGGTTCGCGCGCTGGACAACGTTTCGTTGGCGATACACGGCGGCGAGGCCGTCGGCATTGTGGGAGAAAGCGGGAGCGGGAAAACGACGATGGCCCGCGTGCTGACGGGCTTGGTATCGCCCACGACGGGCTCGGCGCGCATCGAGGGCCGTACGATTGCCGACTGGCTTCGGTCGGATCCTATGCGTTTTCGACGGCGGGTGCAGATGATTTTTCAAGATCCATACGGTTCATTAAATCCGCGATTGACCGTGCGCCAAACCTTGGCGGAGGCGCTGCAGGTCCACCGCATCGTTCCGCGCGGCGCGGAGGGCGAGCGGATCGTCGAACTGATGCGCGCGGTTGGGCTGGACCCATCGTATGCGGATCGCTATCCGCATGAATTCAGCGGCGGCCAGCGGCAACGGATCGGGATCGCGCGCGCGCTGGCGGTGGATCCGGCGATCTTGATTGCAGATGAACCGGTATCCGCGCTGGACGTATCGGTGCAGGCGCAGGTGTTGAATGTGTTGCGCGACCTGCACGCCGCGCGCGGCTTGACGCTGGTGCTGATCGCCCACGATCTTGCGGCTGTTCGGTACGTGTGCCGGCGAATTATCGTAATGCATCGCGGCCGGATCGTGGAAGAGGGAACGTCCGATGCGATCTGCGAAAATCCACGCGATGATTACACGCGTCAGTTACTCGCCGCTGTCCCCTCGCTCGGCGTGCAATAGCGCGTGCCTGTCGTCCATTCGAGCGGCTGCGCCTAGTTGCGCTAGGGCATTGGATGCTTCAGGAAAAAATCCCACATCATGTCGTTCGCGGAAATGTCTCGCGTGCTGATACCCAGCTTTTTCGGATGTTCATTCTGGCCCGGCCAGGTATGTCCGCCGCCTTCGATCAGAATGAGGATCACCTCGGATCCTTGTCGCCCGCCGGCGTAGACCTTGCGGATCACCCGCGTTCCATCGGCCGCTTTGTCCGGCAGCGCTTCCACAATCGGCTCTTCTTTGCAACCGTTGGCGTTCACCCACGCGCGAATCGAGTATTCGACGGAGATGAAGTCAGTTCCCGAGACCCCTTTCCCGACGCCACCGCCCAAGGGAAGATTCTCATCGGCGGTGCCGTGAAAATGAATAATGGGCACAGGTCTTTTTGCATGAATCTTGGTCAACCCCATCGTCCCGGCCACCGGAGCGATGGCTGCGATCCGGTCAGCGAGTTCTGACGCGAGACGGTACGTCATCATGCCTCCGTTGGACATGCCTGTTGCATAAATGCGCTTGGGGTCGATGTTCAATAGCGTCTCAAGTTCATTCAAGATGCGGCGCGTGAATGCAACGTCGTCGATCTTCTTATGCATCGCATAGCCGCAACAATTTCCGGCATTGAAGGTCAGTAGAGACGGCAAACGCCCCGCGCCGGACGGATAGACGACGATAAACCCGGCTTGATCCGATTTCTCATTGAGTCCGCTGAATGAGACCATCCGCTTCGCATTGCCGCCGCCTCCGTGAAACGCGAGAAGCACAGGGGTTGGCTTTGCCGGATCATAGGATGGCGGAATGTGGAGGAGATAGCTTCGTCGCATGCCATCGCTGACGATGGCACGAGTATGATCGCCCGGCCCCAGCACGGGCTCGCTATGCGCGAAAGGATGCCAGCAGACCAGAATGCCCAGCGCGATTAACAATCGTATCACGATCGACCCTCATATGTTCACGTCGATATCGAATGGGCCGCTCAATCCATGTCGTGTTGCATGGCTTCACTTCATCAAACAACGCGGCGGGAGCCCAATTATTATTAGCCCGCATGCAAATTTTTGACGAAGCTGACGTGCGACCAGTCGGAACTGGATTTGAGGGCTGCGCAACGCGGTTTTACGTACCGGCGCGTGTGAAGGCGGCGATGCAGGGGGTGCCGAAGCGGCGGGTCAGACCGAGCCGGTCGGGGATCCACTCGAGGGCTTCGGATAGCGCGACGCGCTTGAGGGCGCGGTGCAGTACCATGGGGCAGATAAATTGTCCCGTCCGCCCGGCGGGCGCGAAGCCGGCCGCCGCGAATGCGCCCGCGACCTCTGCGTGTGTGAAATTGCGCCACGTGCGGGTGTTTTTTTCCAGCTTGCGCTTGGCGGAGAAGAGCCACGGCGCTAGCGCGTTGAGCCCGCTTTTCACCGGATAATCCACAACGACCACCGTTCGCGCGACGCGGGCGCATTCTCGAATCAACTGCGGCCAGCGCGTGCAGTGCGGCAGCAGGCGCACCGTGACCACCGCATCGAACGATCGGTCGGGGAAGGGCAGGGCGACCACGCTGCCGACGATGAACCGGCAGCGGCCGGCGGCAACGAGGTCGGCGATACGCTCGGCGCAGACCGATTCGCTGCCCAGGACGGTGACCTCATAGCCCGCCGCCGCGAGCGGACGCGCGAGCTGTCCGTGGCCGCCGCCGACGTCCAGCACCGTTCGCGCGCCCGCGGCGCGCAAGCGCTCGAGCACGAGGCGTTCCTGACGCGCGAGCATCCACGCGCCGATGGGGCCTGCGAAGCGCGCGGCATAGGAGGCGGATGCGGTCTCAACATCGGCCAGTTCCGGCCCGTGTGATTCGCGGTCGTCATTCATCCCCGCGCACGATGTCAAAAGTTCCATGCTCTGTAAAAACTTTGTTGGAAAGTTCCATGCTCTGTAAAAAATTGTTCGCGGCCGGCCCTGATGTAGCGACGAGCGGGATCGGAGGGGACCCATGCGCAGACCGCGTCGTTGATTGACGAAGACAGCCTTGTAATTCCGCCGCTCTGCCGGCGGAAGTGCAGGGCCGATGACCTCCGGCGACCGCGCGCCGGAGCTACAGCAGTGCCGCAGCGTCGGCTGAAATTGCTAAAAAAGTGTCAGACCGCGTCATTTATAGACCTGCGACGGCTCTGTTCGTATGTCTCTCCGTATCTGTTCATGCTCTCATCTCATCTCGCATCAAGTCCAAGTGCACATACGTAGGGACTAACGCCACTGCCCCGACCCAGTTGGCATCCCGACGTTAACATTCATCGTTTGACCCCTTTTGGTCTACGACGTTAACATTCATCGTTTGACCCCTTTTGGTCTACAAGGGGGGGGTGGACGGGCGGGCTCGAGTTGAGTAGGCTACTCCATTCAATGAAAATTATTGCGCATCGCGGGGCCTCGCAGGAGGCGCCGGAGAATACGCTGTCGTCGGTTCACCTGGCGTGGCAGGAAAAGGCCGACGGGGTCGAGGTCGATGTGCGAATGACGGCCGATGGAAAGGTCGTCCTGCTGCACGATTCGAATACGATGCGCACGACCCGGCACTCGATGGAGGTGGCCGATCAGACATGGGATGCGATCCGTCTACTAGACGCGGGGAGCTGGAAAAGCCCGCGCTTTCGGCTCTCGACGATTCCGCTGCTGCGGGATATTTTGAAAATGCTGCCGCCGGGCCGGCAGATGTGGATTGAAATCAAGTGCGGCGCGGAGATCATACCGGCGTTGCAGCGCGACTTGGATGTGCAGCGGCTGCCGCCGCAATCGATCGGTTTCCTCGGATTTAGTGCGCATGTGATGGGGCAGGTGAAGCGCGCGTTTCCCAAACATCCGGTGTTTCTCAATGTCGAGGCGCAGGGCCGGATCGGCGCGCCGCAGCCGTGGACAGCAGAAGTGATGGTTGACGCGGTTCGAAAAAACATGCTCGACGGATTGAGCGTCGGCCTGTCGGATGCCGTGGATGAGGCGTTCATTGCGCGGATTCGGCACGAGGGACTTGGATTGATGGGCTGGGTGTCGGACGACGAACACGTCGCGTTGCGCCTCGCGCGCGCGGGGCTTCCCGCGCTGATGACAAACCGGCCGGCGTATATCCGGCATCGGTTGCGCGCGCACGGGGCGCTATGAGGGCCGCGGCGCGCGCCGCCGCGCTGGAGGCGAGTTATGCGCGCTGGCATCGCGCCGAAGAGATCGAGCGCGATCCGATCCTGTGGGCGCGCCGCTACGCGGACCCGCTCGACCGCGAGGTGGCCGGTTTGATCGCCGCGCTGACGGCTTTCGGCCGCATACAGCAGATCTTGGACAATGTCGCGCGCGCGGTCGCGCCGATGGGCGAGCATCCGGCGCAGTGGCTTCGGCATATCGGGGATCGCGGGCTGCGCGCGCATTGCATGGGGTGGCGTCATCGATGGGCGACGGCGGAGGAGCTGGCGGAGTTGATGGCGGCCGCGCGCGGGGTCGCGCGCGAATGGGGTTCGCTGGGGGCCGCGTGGAGCGCCGTGCGCCGGCCGGAGGACCGCGATGCGCACGATACGCTGCGGCGTTGGATCGCGCTGTTCGACGCGCACGGTCTTTCGCGCGACAACTCGCTGGCGCCGCGGCCGGAGCGCGGGTCGGCGTGCAAGCGCTGGCATCTGTATTTGCGGTGGATGATCCGCTGCGATGACGTGGACCCGGGCGGGTGGGCCGATGCGCCGGCGAGGTTGCTCTATCCGCTGGACACGCACATTCACCGGTTCGCGCGCGCGCACGGTTTCACGCGGCGGCGCGCGGCAGACCTGCGCACGGCGCGCGAGATCACCGCGCGGTTTCGCCAGATCGATCCGGCGGACCCGGTGCGGTTCGATTTCTCGCTGATTCGGCACGGGATCGCGCGCGGGTCGTAAAATCTATTGGCTCGCCGCGCGCGGGTCTGATACCGTGCAGTTCTCTTTTGGGAGGCGTCTACATGCTTCAGCACGGCCTTGTCCGCGGTCTCTGTTTGTTCTTGTTCGCTGCTTGTTGCGTCAACGCACAGGCGCCCGCGCGGGCGTCCAAAGAAATCGACATTACGGCGGACAGCCTTGAATACCTCGCCGACCAGCGGCTGGTCGTCGGCGCGGGGAACGTGGTGGTGCGCGAGGGCGAGGATCTGCTGCAGGCGGACTACATTTCGGTGCATCGCGACACGCGCGATGTCTATGCGCGCGGCAGCGTGGTGCTGCGTCGGGGCGGCACGCTGTGGCAGGGCGAGGAATTGCGCTATAACCTGCTGACGAGGCAGGGCGATTTCGGATCGTTCCAAGCGTATTATGATCCGTACTACATCCGAGCGGAAGGTTCGAAGCGGGTCGGCACGAATGTGATTGTGTTGAGTCGGATGACGCTGTCCACCTGCGAGGGCGATCCGCCGGATTTTTCGGTGCGCGCGCGAGAGGCGACGCTGATCGAGGGGCAGCGCGTGATCGGCAAGGGGGTTACGGTCAATTTCGGCAATGTGCCGGTTTTGTGGTTCCCGCGGTTGTCGCGAGGGTTGACGGACCGCCGGACGTATTGGGTGTTCGAGCCGGGATTCAATTCCCGGATGGGGGCGTTCCTGCGGTCGTCTTATAACATTCGGTGGGTGCCCGGGTTCCGCAGCTCGACGGACGTCGATTTGTTTTCCAAGAAAGGCGTCGGACTCGGGCAGGGATTCCACTGGGATTCCACGACCAATAGCGAGCAACGATACTCGGGATTCATCAAGGGGTACTACATCGACGATCAGGAGCCGTTCCGCAACGAGGCCGAGCGTGAGCGGGAGCAGGACTTGGTCAGCAATGAGCGCTACCGCATCAAACTCGCGCACAACCAAACCTTCTCGCCGCGCGATTTCCTGATTTCGGAGTTCAACTACGTCAGCGACCCCGAGTTCCTGAAGGACTTTTTCCGCGCGGAGCATATCGGCGGGGTGCAGCCGGAAAACCGCGCGACGCTGACGCACATGGGCGACAACTTCGTCGCGGCGCTGCAGCTCAACGTCCGGCTGAACGATTTTTACGAAAACGTCAATCGAATGCCCGAGCTGACCTTGAAGGCGAATCGGCAGGAGCTCGGCGACAGCGGGCTGTACTACGAAAGCGACAACAGCGCCGCCTATCTCGAGCGCGTGTTCCCGGACGGTTCCACCCGCGAGGACTATGACGCGTTCCGAATCGACTCGCGCCACACGGTATTCTACCCGACCCGCCATTTTGGCTTTCTGAACGTCACGCCGCGCGCCGGTTATCGCGGCACGTATTATTCGGATACCTTCAAACAGGAGACGGTCACGAACCAGGTGGTCAACACCGACACGAACGGGGTGGTGACGGTCGAAGACGAGGTCGTCACCGTGAAGCGCGATACGGGCGCCGATCTGCGCAATGTCTATGAGCTCGGGGCGGAGGTTTCGTTCAAAGCGTTCCGCACGTGGGACGATCTCGTCGTGCTGGAGGACGGCGACGGTCTGCGCCATGTGGCGGAGCCGTTTGTGCGCCACACGTATGTTCCGGAACCGAACCTGCTGCCGGAAAATCTCCCCCAGTTCGACCGCGTAGACCAAGTGACAGATCAACATACGCTGCGGCTCGGCATGCGCAATAAATTCCAGACACGCCGCGATGGGACGCCGGTTGATCTGGTCAATGCACTTGTCTTCACGGATTTCCGCATTGAGAAGCGGGAGGATCAGAACGATTTCACCGACATTTTCTTCGATGTCGATCTCCGCTTGAGTCGCCGCTTGCCGATCGATTTCGACGGCGCCTACGACCCGTATGAGAGCGAGTTGTCCCGGTTCAGTCTCCAGGCGGCGTTCTTCGCCGACGACATGAGCGTACTGAGCGTGGACTACAACTACGCGCGCGAGCAGTACCAGCAGGTCGGCGCGCAGCTCAAGTTGTTTCCGAACAACAAGTGGTCGTTCCTGACCTATGCGCGTTGGGACATTGACGGCGACGGTCTGCAGGAACATTCCTATTTCATTCAGCGGCGCACGCCTTGCCTCGGCTACGGCATCGGGTTCCGTCAGATTCGCAAGGATCAGGGCGAGGACGACGACAATACGATCTGGGTGCAGCTCTGGCTGTCGGCCTTCCCCGAATCCGTCATGCAGCTCGGCGGATGAGCGACGCCGCCGCCACGTCGGACGCGCTGCTCGCCTGCGCCGTGGAAGCCGCCCGCCGCGCGGGCGCGCATGCCTGCTCGAATCTGCATCGCCGCGCCGAGCACGTGGCCCGAACGGCGCATGATGTGAAACTCGCGCTGGACCACGAGTGCCAGCGCGAAATCGAGCGCACGATCAAACGTCATTTTCCGGATCATGCGATTTTGGGGGAAGAGGGGAATAGCGATGGGGACGCCGCCGGCTGGCTGTGGGTGGTGGACCCGCTCGACGGCACGGTGAATTTCTCGCACGGCATTCCGTATTGGTGCCACTCCATCGCCGTGCAGCACAATGGCGAGACGCGGGCGGCGGCGGTTTATGCGCCGATTTTTGACGAGTTGTTCACCGCGACCGCGGAGGGTCCCGCGCTGTGCAACGGCGAGACGATCCGCGTGTCGGAAACGCCCTCGCTGCGCGAGGCATTGCTGCTGACGGGGCTGGAAAAGAATTTCGATCAGTATTCCGATTCGCTCGACGTTGCGCGGGCGGTGGCGTCGAGCGCGCAGAAGATGCGCCTGCTGGGCGCGGCCGCGCTCGATCTGTGCCAAGTCGCCTGCGGGCGGGCGGACGGCTTCTACGAGTCGGGCTTGAATGTGTGGGACGTTGCGGCGGCCGACCTCATTTGCAGGCGCGCGGGCGCGACCACGCGCACGATTGCGCAGCTCGCTCCGCACAAGCGCCGCTACATCGCGACAAACGGACGGATCGATGCGGAATTGCTGGCGCTGCTCGGCCGCTATCCATCGTGGATGTCCGGCAGTTGATTTTATCCTCCTTCGCCTTAACGTATTGCCGGTTTTAGGCGTCGACGGGAATCGTGTCGCGGCGCCATGAGCCGACATGGAAGATCGCATGATGCGCGAACGACAGGTATTGAGGGGGATATATGCGCTTTCCGCGGTTCTGGTGGCGGCGGTCGCCGTTATCTATAACCTGCCCAAAGCGGAGCACGTGCCGGATTTTGTGCCGTGGCTGCCCCGCCTCAATGCAGGCATCAATACTGTTTGTACGATCTTCCTGATTTGCTCGTTCGCCGCGATCAAGCGGGGTCGGGTGGAGCTCCACAAGCGGTTGAACATCGCGACGTTCGCACTGTCGGCGCTCTTTCTGATGTCGTATGTGACGTTCCACACGTTCGGCGTCGAGACGCGCTTCCCGGCGGACAATCCCTGGCGTCCGATCTACCTGTTCATTCTCATCACGCACATCGTGCTGGCGGCGGTGGTATTGCCGCTGGTGTTGGCGACCTTCTATCGCGGGCTCGCGGGCCCGGTGGCGGCGCACCGGCGCATCGCGCGCTGGACGCTCCCAATCTGGCTGTATGTCACGGTGACGGGTGTGATCGTGTATCTGATGATCTCGCCACACTATTCGTTCTGAAACGCGTCGCGCTCGTTGACAGGGCGCGCGCTTGAACGGTAGGGTATGTCCTGTTTTCCGAATCCTCCGCCGGGTGTTTCGTGACTGCCAACGACGAATACATCATTGAAATTCTCGAAAGCGTCGGGCTGATCACCCATCAGCAAGGCGCGGAAGCGCTGCAGAAGGCGCAGCAAGCGGACAGGGCGGTCGTCGATGTACTCGCCGATCTCCACTATGCGGCGAAGACGGACGTCCTCAAGGCGCTCGCCAATCAGTTTGGGATGGAATTCATTAGTCTCTCCGGGGTCGAGATCGACCAGGAGGTTGTCGACCTGGTGCCGGGCGAGGTGGCGCGCCGCTATCGCATCGTCCCGGTGTACCGCATGGAGAACACGATCACGGTGGCGCTGAGCGATCCGCTCGACGTGGAGACGCTGGACAGTCTGCGCTACGTATTGCGCTGCGACGTCGGCGGCGTAGTCGCGATTCCGGAGGAGATCGAGGCGGCGATCGCGCGGTATTATCCCGCGACCGGCACCACGGTGGCGTCGATGTACGACGAACTGACCGAAGGTTCCGTGCAGACGCCCGGCGAAAAGCCGCCCAAACTCGAGGGCGAGGACGAAGTCACCGACGCGGATGCGCCGATCATCAAGCTGGTAAGCTTGATCATCCTGGAGGCGTTCCGAAGCCGGGCCTCGGACATCCACCTTGAACCGTTGGAGCGCAAGTTCCGCGTGCGCTACCGCATCGACGGCGTGCTGCACGAGGTGGAAAGCCCGCCGAAGCGCCTGCAATCGGCGATTATCAGCCGCGTAAAGATCATGGCGAACATGAGCATCGCGGAGAAGCGCCTGCCGCAGGACGGACGCATTCAGATCAATGTGATGGGCCGCGATCTCGATTTGCGCGTATCGTCGGTCCCGTCGAATCACGGCGAGTCGATCGTCATGCGTATTCTCGACAAGGACAGCCTCTCGCTGGGTCTGCCGAAACTCGGATTCTTCTCTGACGACCAACAGACATTCGAGCGGCTGATCGGATTGTCTGACGGGATCATCCTCGTCACCGGCCCGACAGGTTCGGGCAAGACGACCACGCTATACGCCTGCCTGAACCACATCAACAAGCCGGACCGCAAGATCATCACGGTTGAAGATCCGGTCGAATATCAAATTACCGGCATCAACCAGGTGCATGTGCGGTCGGATATCGGGCTGACCTTTGCGGCGGCGCTCCGATCGATCCTTCGCCAGGCGCCGAACATCATCATGATCGGCGAAATTCGCGATTTGGAAACGGCGGAAATCGCCGTGAACGCGTCGCTGACCGGCCACCTGGTGTTTTCCACACTGCACACGAACGACGCGCCGAGCGCGGTCACGCGGTTGATCGATATCGGCGTGAAGCCTTTCCTCGTCGCGTCGTCCACGCGCGCGATCATGGCGCAGCGGCTCGTGCGCAAAATTTGCGAGCGGTGCAAGGAACCGGTGCAGCCGACCGACGCCGAGCTGCGCATCCTGGGCGGGTTGGCGGGGTCGGTGGCGTCCGCGCAGCTCTATCGGGGGCGCGGGTGCGCGGACTGCAACCACACGGGGTATCGCGGCCGCCTCGGCATCTTCGAAATTTTCCTGATCACCGACGAGGTCCGGCACATGATCTACGAGCGGGTTTCCGCGTCGCAGCTGCGCGCCCGCGCGCGCGAACTCGGCATGCGGACGCTGCGCGAGGACGGCGTCCGAAAAATCATCGCGGGCCAGACCACGCTGGAAGAAGTCGTGCGCACGACGATGGGGGATGCGAACTGACCATGACCATGTCCGCCGCCCAGATTCAAATGAACGATCTTCTCGATCTGGTGATCGAGGAGGGCGCATCGGATCTGCACATCGGCATCGGGCTTCCGCCGGTGCTGCGCCTGCACGGGCGCCTGCAGCCGATCGATACGGAGCCGTTGAAGCCGGAGGACACCGAACGCCTGATGGCGTCGTTCACGCCGGAGGAGCATATCAAACGACTGCGCGACAACGGCGGCACGGACTTCGGGTTCGGCCACGGGAACAAAGGGCGGTTCCGCGTCAGCGTGTTTCGCCAGAAGGGCGCGGTCGGCATGGTGCTGCGCCTGATTCCATCGCGGCTTCTTTCGCTGGAGGAGATCGGATTGCCGCCCGGCCTGCGGGATTTATTGTTCAAGCCGCGCGGGTTGATCCTGGTGACCGGCCCGACGGGTTCGGGCAAGACGACCACGCTCGCGAGCATGCTGAACGTGATTAATGAGACACGGGATGTGCACATCATCACCGTCGAGGACCCGATCGAGTACTACCACCCGCACAAGAAAAGCGTCATCACGCAGCGCGAGGTCGGCGTGGACGTGCCGAGCTTCAGCGAGGCGCTCAAGCGCGGATTGCGCCAGGACCCGGACGTGATCCTCGTCGGCGAGATGCGCGATCTCGAGACGATTCAGGCCGCGATCACCGCCGCGGAGACCGGCCACCTCGTTTTTGCGACCCTCCACACCACCGGCGCGGCGCGCACGGTGGACCGCATCGTGGATGCGTTTCCGATGGAGCAGCAGAACCAGGTGCGCACCCAGCTCGCGGCCAGCCTCGAGGCGGTCATCTCACAGTTGCTGCTCATTCGCCATGATCGCCCCGGCCGCGTGGCCGCCTTCGAGATCATGGTGGCGACGCCCGCGATCCGCGCGCTGATCCGCGACAACAAGACCTTCCGGATCACCTCGGACATTCAGACCGGCGCGAAATACGGTATGATGACCCTCGACGACCATCTCGTGAGCCTCTTCGAGCAGGGGATCATCAACTACGAGGAGGTCGTCACGAGCGCGCAGGATATCGAGTCGGTAATGCAGAAAATCCAACCCAAGGGACGCCGCTAGGAGACGCCATGTCGGACGCGGAATTCAAAGATCCGTTTCTCCAGCAGTTGGTTGACGACGGGCTCATTAATCGTCAGCAGGCCGAGGAGGTCGCCGACGAGCACGAGCGCACCGGCAAGCCGGTGCGCGAAGTCCTCATCGATATGGAGATCATCGATGAGATGACTTTGTTGCAGGCGATTGCGAGTCACCTGGGTACGCGCGTCATCGATCTTAGCCGCACGGAAATCAGTCCGTTTGTGCTCAAGTCGATTCCCGCGAGCGTCGCGCGGATGTACAACGTGGTGCCGATCGAGGCGGACGCGCATTCGGCCACACTGGCCACGTATGATTTGTTGACGCCGGACGTGGTGGACGAGCTCAATTTCGTGCTTACGCGCGATGTCTCGTTCGTCGTGGCCCGCGAGTCGGATATCCGCACGTATCTCAACCAACACTATGGCGACGCCAGCGAATCGGTGAACGACATGCTGTCGGCGCTGGAGAGCGAACTGGAGCACGTCGGCGAGACGGTGGGGCATGCCGGCGGCGATCAGACAGCCGAAATCGAGGAAATGGCGAATCAGGCGCCGGTCATCCGGTTCGTGAATCTCGTGCTGTTCCAAGCGGTCAAGGACCGCGCGTCCGACATTCATTTCGAGCCGTTCGAGACCGAATTCAAGATTCGCTATCGCGTGGACGGCGCGCTTTATGAGATGGCGCCGCCGCCGAAGCATCTCGCACTTCCAGTGATTTCGCGCATCAAGGTCATTTCAGGGTTGAACATTGCAGAACGCCGCCTGCCGCAGGATGGGCGCATCCAGTTGCCGGTGGGAGGGCGGCAAATTGATTTCCGCGTCTCCACGCTGCCCACGCAGTTCGGCGAGAGCGTCGTGCTCCGCGTGCTCGATCGCAGCTCGGTTCAGCTCGACCTGCAGAACCTCGGGATGCCGGACGACGTATTCAACGCCTTCTGCGCGGACATCGACAAGCCGAACGGTATCGTCGTCGTCACCGGTCCGACGGGTTCCGGCAAGACCACCACGCTGTATTCCGCGCTGCGACGCCTGAACACGATCGATTCGAAATTGCTCACCGCGGAAGAGCCGGTCGAATACGACATCGAAGGCATCATTCAGATTCCGGTTCACGATGCCATTGGACTGACCTTCGCGCGCGTGCTGCGCGCCTTCCTGCGCCAAGATCCCGACATCATCATGGTCGGCGAAATTCGCGATAAGGAAACCGCGGAAATCGCCATCCAGGCCTCCCTCACCGGCCACTTGGTGTTTTCGACACTGCACACCAACGATGCGCCCGGCGCGGTGACCCGCTTGATCGACATGGGCGTCGAACCGTTCCTCATCTCGTCCACAATGGAAGGCGTGCTGGCGCAGCGGCTTGTCCGCACCATCTGTCAGGATTGCAAGGAACCGTATACGCCGGATAATGAGGTGCTGGAACTCCTCGGGTTGCGCCGGGATCAGGTGCAGGACCGCCCCTTTTTCCACGGAACCGGCTGTGTGAAGTGCAACGAAACGGGATACCGCGGGCGTCGCGGCGTCTATGAGTATTTGCGGGTCACCGATCCGATTCGCGACCTGATCAACGAGCGGAAGCCGACCATCGTCATTCGCGACAAGGCGATGGAACTCGGCATGCGGACCCTGCGGCAGGACGGGATTCGCTGCATCTTGGACGGCTATACCACTGTCGAGGAAGTGTTGAAGTACACATAAGACGCTCATGCGGGTAAAACGATTAAGCGTTTGCCATCTCTTGAGCGAGCGGCTAGCATTGGGCCAACTGTTTCGGATTATATAGCATGCCGAAATTCAACTTTATAGCGCTTGATTCGCGCGGCCGCGAGAGCCAGGGCGAGGTCGAAGCGGACAACCAGACCATGGCGCTGGCCCGCATACGCGAGCGCGGCCTGTTCCCCACCAGCGTGACCGAGGCCGGAGCCAAGGCTCGCAAACCGGCGCCCGGCAAGCGCGCCACTGCAAAAGGCGGCGGCTCCGCGCTGAACATGAACATTGAGATCAAGATGCCCTCGTTCATGATGAGCGTGAAGCCGAAGGAACTCATGGTGTTCACACGCCAGCTCGCGACGCTGGTGGACGCCGGGCTTCCGCTGGTCCGCAGCCTCGAAGTGCTCGGCAAGCAGGAGCGGAATCCATTGCTGCGCAAGGCGCTTCGCGAAATGGCCGAGGCCATTCAGTCCGGCAGCACCTTTGCCGAGGCCCTCGCGCAACACCCGAAAGTGTTCAACAAGCTCTATGTGAACATGGCCAAGGCAGGCGAAGTCGGCGGCGTGCTCGACAAGGTGCTGATCCGCCTCGCGGAGTTCATGGAGAAGGGCCAGAAGATCAAGAACAAGGTCACCAGCGCGATGGTCTATCCGATCGTCGTCATGGTGATGGCCGTAGGTATTCTGGCGTTCCTCATGGTGTTCATCATCCCGAAGTTCAAAGAGATCTTCTCCGAACTGCTGGAGGGCCAGGCGCTGCCGGGCCTTACGGAGTTTGTGATGGGCATCAGCTCCACGGTTGCGGGCATGGTGGACCTCGGCTTCATCCGTGTGCCCGGTATAATTCTGGTTATCACCGGCGTCTTTTTCCTCGTGTCGATCCTCAAGCTCGCGGCGAAAACGCAGACGGGCGCGTACATGCTCGACAATTTCAAACTGAACATGCCCGTGTTCGGGACGCTCGTGAAGAAAACGGCCGTAGGCCGGTTCACGCGAACGCTCGGCACGCTGATGTCGTCCGGCGTGCCCGTGTTGCAGGCGCTCAATATCGTGCGCGACACGGCGGGCAATGAGGTGCTGGCCCGCGCGGTATCGAGCGTGCATGACGCGGTGAAAGAGGGCGAAAACATGGCCCCGCCGATCGAGGCGACGAAGGTCTTTCCTCCGATGGTCATCAGCATGGTACAGGTCGGCGAAGAAACCGGCGAGTTGCCCGAGATGTTGATGAAGATCGCCGACAACTACGACGATGAGGTGGACAACGCCGTCGCCGGCCTCACCTCCGTGATCGAGCCGCTGCTGATTGTCTTTCTCGCGCTCGTGGTCGGCACCATTGTGATCGCGCTGTTCCTTCCGCTGATCTCGATCATCGGCAAACTGAGCTGATCCGCCGCCGTGCAACCGGACGGCCAGCGTGCGAACGATACCCCCGCCGCTTCGCCCGCGCGCGCGCGCTGGACCCGCGCCGAGTGGGTGATTGTCGCCGCATTGCTGCTGGCCGCGCTCTCGACGGTTTGGCCCGCGATCGCCGTGTTCCGTAGCCGACAACGCATTGCGATGGCGCGCCACGATGTGTTCGCCCTGCAGCGCGCGATCATGCGCTATCACCGGGAATACGGCGCATGGCCGGCGGACGCCGGCGGTCGCAACGTGGACTTGCGATTCGGCGGGCGACGCCCGAACGCGGAGGTTCTGCGCGTCCTTCGCGCGGAGGCCGGACCGGGAAACACGGACCATGAAATGAACGCGCAGCGGATGATCTTCATCGAGGTGGAGCCTTATGTGCGCGGCTACTCCGGGCTGGATGCGACCGGCGAATTTCTCGACCCTTGGGGCACGCCCTACCAGATCGTGCTCGACACCAGTTACGACAACGCCGCGCAGGTGGACAACAGCGTGTATGGCCGCGTGCCCGGCGTCGGCGTCCTCGTCTGGTCCCTCGGGCCCGACCGGAAATCCGAAACGCGCGACGACATCCTGTCGTGGAAGCGGTGAGCGCAAGTCCAGCGCGATCTATCCGTCGATCGACGTCACACGCACCCGCGATAGCAGCGCTTCCACATCGGCGCGATCGAAGAGCGCGGGGATTTCCGACATCGCATTCGCGGAACCGCATGCGATCCCCCATACGGCGGACGCGATGGCCGAACGCCCGGTCGTCAACCCATGTAGAAGGCCCGCCGTCACCGAATCGCCGCTGCCGATCGGGTTGAGCGCCTTCACGGTAGGCGGCTGGATGCGCCATGACGATTCGCCCGCGAGCAGGCAGCATTCATCCGCGCCCGCAGTGACCAGCACATTCTGCGCGCCTCGTGCGCGAAGCGCGCGCATGGCCGCCATGCAAGAGGTCGGATCGCGCGCGGGCAAGCCGGTGGTGATCTCCAATTCCTCGCTGTTGAGCTTCACCCAGTCGGGCTTCGTGTCCAGGGCCGCGCGAAGCGGCGCGCCTTGCGAATCGATCAGCAGCGCGAGTCCGGCCTTGCGCGCGCCGCGGGCGATCTCCATCAGACGCTCGGCCGGCGCGCCCGGCGGCAAGGCGCCGCTGATTGCGAGCCAGGAGCACTCCGGCGCTTGTTCCGCGAAAAGCCGATCGAACGTCGCCCACTCGCCGAGCGTGGGCGGTGCGGCCTCCTCCACCCACTCGGTTACGCGCGTACCGTCGCCCTCGACCGCGGTGTGGCAATGCCGCGTTTCCGCCTCCGTCTCGATCCAGTGGGCATCCACACCGAGATCGTTCAGGGCGCGCGCGATGAATGCGCCAGACGGGCCGCCCCGAAATCCGATAAGGCGCGGGCGCGCGCCGAGCCGCGCGAGGGCGGCGGCGACGTTGACCCCCTTGCCGGCGGCAGATATTCGGGTTCGTCGCGCGCGGTTCACCTCGCCTGGGCGCATGGCCTCCATAAACAGAGTGCGCTGAACCGCCGGGGTCAGCGCGAGACAGAGAATCGGGCCGACGCTCATTGCGCGCGCGGGGTCGCACGGATCATCGGTTCCATAGCGTGTAAAAGTTGGACCTCGCGAAAGTCCTCGATCACCTCGTCAAAAAGTCGCCACGCCTCCGTGTGAACGGCGCGCGCGCCGGGTTTGAGCGCGGTCAACGGGGCGAGTGTTTCCAGTTCCAGAATCTCGCTGTTCGTGAAGACCTCGGCATTGCACCCCATGTCCGGATAAACGGCCTGCGGGTCATGCGTATGCCGCTTGATGAACGTGCCGAAGGGCAGGGCGTAGGCCATCCACGCGGGCGAGGAGCGAAACCCAATCTTCTGCGGCAGCTCGGCGCGCGGGTCTTGGCGCAGTTGGATAAAATTCTCCCCCCACGTCCAGCGGGGATCGTTCATCTTGGTGTACTTCCAAAGGACCAATGGGCGGGCGGGCAGCAGATGGCGCGTGTGCGATCCGTAGGGTTCCTGGGGCAGCACAGCGATGCCGCCGGGCGCCATCACCGAGAGCGCCCACGGCGCGACGGACTGCGTCGTGCGGCCTCGATTGATGAGCGTGTGGGTCAAGTGGACCGCGCCGCCGACGAGACGGATATCGAGCTGCTTCTGAAGTCCGCTTGGCTTATCGGGCTTTTGAATCAGGCGAAGCGTATTCCCGTCCCATTCCCATGGCACGGGATCGTTGTCCGGGACGTATGTCAGCGGTTTAGACTCCGGCGCAATCCAGAACCGGTGACCGCCGAAAATGCGCCATTTCGACCCGCGCGTCTGACCGAGCTGATTTTCGAACTCGCGGAAAACATTTTTGCCGTCCACGCGGCCGAATCGGATCACCCGCGGTCCGACATCCGCGGTGACGATCAACTCCGTTCGGCCGTCTGAGAGACGAAGACAATTCGGCCAGCCGGCATATTCGATGAGGGAAAGATTTGTTTTCATAAAGCGTATTGGGACGGCGCCACGTTCATTCATCGGAATCTGCATCTCAATCGGCATCGCGCCCGAGCGATGGCGTTGTATATCGGATGTGGACGAAAATGCAAAAGAATGGCTTTGGATGCCAGCCCATTTGCGCAGCCTCGCTCGCCCCCAAAAGGGGTCAAACGATGAATGTTAACGTCGGGAAAATCGGGATGCCAACGGGGTCCGGGCAGAGCGTCAGTCCGTGTGTATGGGCATTTGGACTTGATGCAAGAGGAGATGAGAGCATGAACAGATGCTGAGAGGCATGCGAACAGCGCCGTCGCAGGTCTATGCATGACGCGGTCTGGCGTTTTCTGTGCGATTTCAGCGGACGAAGCGGCGCTGCTGCAGCTCCGGCGCTCTGCCGCCGGAGATCAACGGCCCTGCACTTCCGCCGGCAGAGCGGCGAAACTGCAGCGTGGAATCGCACTCGATATTCGCCGACAAGGCAGCGTAAATACAGCTTGGTCTGAAAACGCCACTCAGCCCTCAACGCCGCTGTAATGGCGCCGCGACATTCATCTTCGCAGCGTTGCGACACCGAACTGTTCCGGCTATGCTGTCCACCATGTTTTGGCGCCGCCTGTTCCTTCTGCCGGCCGCGCTCCTCGCGATCGGAGCGCTGTCCGCGCGCGCCTCGGGCGATGCGGCGTATGCGCGCCTGCTCGCCGCTCATGTTCGCGACGGATTGGTCGATTACAAGGGCCTCAAGGCGAACCGCATGGACCTCGATGCCGCGCTTCGCGCGTACGCAGATGTCTCTGAGCGCGAGTTTGCCGGGTGGACCGTCCCGCAGCGACTCGCATACCTCATCAACTTATACAACATGACAGTCCTCAAGATTGTGGTGGACGATTACCCGCTCTCCAGCATCCGCAAAGCCGGCGGTTGGTTCAGCGGCGACCCGTTCGAGTGGAAAGCCGTCTCCCTCTTCGGCCATCGCATCTCGCTCAATCTCCTGCTGCGAAACTACATCCGGCGCGATTACGCCGAACCCGGCGTACACTTGGCGCTCTGCCAGGGCGCGCGCGCGAGTCCGCCGCTCCGCGCGGAGCCGTACGACGGGGAGCGCTTCTATGAGCAGATCGCCGATCAGGCCCGCGTCTTTCTCGCTCGCGCGCCGCACAACCGCATCGACACGCAGCGGCGCCGGATGCATCTTTCCCCCGTGTTCAAATGGTACGCATCCGATTTCGCGCGCCAGACGGGCGGCGTCGAGGGCTACGTGCGCATGATCGCGCCTGCAGAGTGGGGCGTGCGCGACGTGGCCGGGCGGTTTTCCATTTCCTATTCTGATTTCGACTGGCGTCTGAATGACCTCGCGCCCCGCCGCTAATGAGCGCGCCGACACCCACCGCTGCCCCCGTCGAAGAATCCGCGATCCCCGCGTTCCCGGCGATGCGCCTCGCGCAGCCGGTGACGATTACGATTCTCGGCGCGTCGGGCGACCTCACGCGGCGCAAGTTGCTGCCCGCCCTTTATGCGATGTACGCGCAGGGCCTGCTGCCGAAGGAATTCGCCATCGTCGGCGTCGCTCGACGCGAGCACGACGATAACTCATTTCGCGCCTTCGCCGAGGAAGCGCTGCGCGCGTTCGCGCGGCTGCCGGTCCGCGACGAAGTCCTGCGCAGCTTCTGCGCGCGACTTCACTACCACCGCGGCGACATCGAACAATACGAGGCCTATCGCAGCCTGCATGCGCGCCTGTTCGACCGCCGCCTGTTCCCGCCCCATCGACTCTTCTATCTGTCCATCCGCCCTGAGCTGTTTTCCCCGGTGCTCGGCCACATGAAGGCTGCAGGCCTAGTCGAACCGCACGACGCGGAACACTGGACGCGCGTGGTCATCGAGAAGCCCTTCGGCCATGACCTCGACTCCGCGCGCGCGCTGAACCGCGACGTCCTCACGCACCTGCACGAGTCGCAGGTCTTTCGCATCGACCATTATCTCGGCAAGGAGACGGTCCAGAACATCCTCTCATTCCGGTTCGCCAACGCGATTTTCGAGCCGCTCTTCAACAGCCACCTCGTGGACCACATCCAAATCACTGCCGCCGAGACTGTCGGCATGGAGAGCGGGCGCGGCGCCTACTACGATGCCAGCGGCGCGCTGCGCGACATGCTGCAGAACCACCTGCTCCAGTTGATGTGCCTCGTCACGATGGAGCCGCCCGCCAGCCTCACCGCGGAGGCGCTGCACAACGAGAAGGTCAAGGTGCTGCAATCGATCCGCCCGCTCGATGAAGCGACCTTGCCTGCGGCGGTCGTGCGCGCGCAGTACCGCGCGGGCGTCCAAAACGGCGCAGCCGTGCCCAGCTATCGCGAGGAGGAGCGCATCGCCCAGGACTCGAAGACTGAGACCTACGTCGCGCTGCGTTTGCACATCGATAATTGGCGCTGGGCCGGCGCGCCGATTTATCTGAGAACCGGCAAGCGCCTCGCCCGCCGCGTCACCGAGATTGCGGTGCAGTTCAAGAAACCGCCGCTGCAGTTGTTTCAACTCGTCGAATGCGAAGGCGACGTCTGCGATTTGACCGGCGCGAGTCCGAACCAACTGGTGTTTCGCATCCAGCCCGACGAGGGCATTTCGCTTCAGTTCGCCGCCAAGCGGCCCGTGATGCAACTGCAGGTGGAAAACGTCGCGATGGATTTCTCCTATTCCGCCACCTGGCGCAAGCAGTTGCCCGAGGCCTACGAGCGGCTGCTGCTCGACGTGTTGCGCGGCGACTCGACGTTGTTCACACGATCCGACGAGGTGGAGGCCGCCTGGCGCGTCGTCGATCCGATCTTATCCGCGTGGTCCTCGAACCCCGACTTTCCGCTCGCGTTCTACGCCCCCGGAAGCTGGGGCCCCGCCGAAGCCGACGCGCTGTTCACCGGCCCGGATCAGTCGTGGCGCAATCCGGCGTAATGAATTCGGGAAACGGAAGACGGAAAACAGAAGAATTTCCAGGTCTTTTGTGCTGCAGGCGCGGGCGCAAGAACCCGCCGAGATCGGATCAACGCATGCCCTGCGTGCGGCTATCGGGCCGTAAATCGAAACCCTAACCCCGGCCCTATTCCGCGCGGCGGGAGGGGGAGGGGGAGGGAGAGGGAGAGGGAGAGGGAGCGGGAGCGGGAGAGGGAGAGCGAGAGGGAGAGGGAGAGGGAGAGCGAGAGGGAGGAAGAGCGAGGGAGAGGGCATTTCCATGCTCTGTAAAAACTTTTTTAAGAACTTCCATGCTCTGTAAAAAATTAATTTGCGGCTTCCATGCTCTGTAAAAAATTTGTTTGCCGCGCGCGCCGTCAAAACGGCTCGAAGGCTTTCTTGAGCGCGAGGCAAAGAGGGCAGACCCAGCCGTCGGGCAGCGCCTGGAACGGTGTGCCGGGCGCGATGCCGTGTTCGGGATCGCCCATTTGCGGGTCGTACACATACCCGCAGCAGGTGCAGACCCAACGCTCCGCCGTAACCGGGGTTTCGTCTTTCGTTGTCATGGCTTCGGCACCATAATACAAGACGCGCGCGGGTCAAGCGATCCCAGGGAGAAAAGGTCCGATGAAGAAGAATGCACAGATCATCACCGGTTTGGGCGAGGGCGAGGTCGCGGGATACGCTTTCCTGCCGGGCGACCCCGGGCGCGTGCCGAAAATCAGCGAGGGGTGGGACGATCTGCAGGAGGTGTGCCGCGTTCGGGAATACGTGGTGCACACGGGCCGTGTGCAGGGCGTCCGAATGACCGCCGCATCCACAGGCATCGGCGGGCCGTCGCTCGCGATCCTCGTCGAGGAACTCGCGAAACTCGGCACGCACACGTTCATCCGCGTCGGCAACAGCGGCGCGATTGCGGATGAAGTGGAATTGGGCGATTACGTCATCTCGACCGGCGCGGTTCGCGACGAGGGCACCTCGCGCACGTACGTCGGCCTCGAATATCCGGCCGTCGCGGACTATCGCGTGGTGTCGGCGCTGGTGGAGGCCGCGCGCGAGTCGGGGCAGCGGTATCACACGGGGGTCACGGTTTCTACAGATGGTTTCTATTCCCGCAACAAAGTGGTCGGGGAGGGCGGGCGCATCCTGCCGATGTCGTTCGGCGGCTATGAGCAACTCGGCATGAACGATGTGTGCGCGAATTGGAAGCGCGCGCGGGTGCTGAATGTGGAGATGGAGTCGGCGACGTTGTTCACGATGTGCAATCTCTTCGGCCTTCGCGCGGGCACGATCTGCACCGTTTCGGATCGCACGCCGTGGACCGCGCCCGGACAGGACGCGTTGTCGCTCGACAAAAATATCCGCGGCGCAATCCAGATCGCGATCCAGGCCGCCTTGATACTTGAACGCGCAGGGACCCGCGATTCAGCATGAAGCCCTATCTCGATCTACTGCGTCGGGTGCGCACTGAAGGCGTGCGGAAATCAGATCGCACCGGCACCGGCACGTTGAGCGTATTCGGGCATCAAATGCGTTATGACCTCGCGGCGGGGTTTCCGGCGGTGACGACGAAGAAACTGCATTTTCGCTCCATTATTCACGAGTTGCTCTGGTTCCTGAAGGGCGACACGAATATCGCGTATCTCAAAGCCAACAAGGTCACGATCTGGGATGAATGGGCGGATGCCAACGGCGATTTGGGGCCGGTGTACGGCGCGCAGTGGAGATCGTGGAGGGCGGCGGACGGGCGGACGGTGGATCAGATCGCACAGGTCGTGGAGCAAATTCGGACGAATCCGGATTCCCGTCGCCTCGTTGTGACGGCGTGGAATCCCGGCGAGATCGACCGGATGGCGCTCGCGCCGTGCCATTGTCTTTTCCAGTTTTACGTCGCCGAGGAGCGGCTGTCGTGCCAGCTCTATCAGCGCAGCGGCGATGTGTTTCTCGGGGTGCCGTTCAACATCGCATCGTATGCGCTGCTGACGATGATGATGGCGCAGGTGACGGGTTTGCGTCCGGGCGAATTCATCCACACGCTCGGCGACGCGCATTTGTATCTGAACCACCTTGAGCAGGCCGATCTTCAGCTCGCGCGCGAGCCGTTTCCGCCGCCGACGATGCGCCTGAATCCCGCCGTGAAATCGATCTTCGATTTTCGCTACGAGGACTTTTCGCTTGAGCATTACCAGTGCCACCCGGCGATTCCCGCCCCGATTGCGGTGTGAGCACGCGCGTGAACATTATCGTGGCCGTTTCGGACAACGGCGTGATCGGACGCGGCGGCGGGCTGCCGTGGCGGCTGCCGGACGATCTGCGCCGGTTCAAAGCATTGACCATCGGGCATCCGGTCATCATGGGCCGGCGGACGTGGGAATCGCTGGGGCGTCCGTTGCCCGGTCGGCGCAACATCGTGGTCACGCGCAATCGAGCGTATGCCGCGCAGGGGGTTGAAATTGCGGGTTCATTGCAGAAGGCCCTGGCGCAGGTCGCCGACGCCGCGGAGGTCTTTGTGATCGGCGGCGCATCGCTCTATGCCGACGCGTTGCCGCTTGCCCATCGGCTGTATCTGACGCGCGTTCACGCCGAGGTGGAGGGGGACGTGCGATTTCCCGCGTGGTCGCCCGACGACTGGCAGGAGGTTGAAGCCGACGCGCATCCGGCGGATGCGCAACATCCTTTCGCGTTCACCGCACTGGTCTTCGAATCTCGCCGCAATCGGCTTGATAAGCGCATTTGACGCGCGTATTGTCTCATCGTGTCCCGCGCCGTCCATTTCATCGTCGCCGTTGCCCTATTTGCCGCGTCCAATTTGCATCTGCCCGTGCTGCAGGTGGTGGCGTGGACGGGCATGATTGTCTCCTACAGCCAGGGCCGAACGGTTTCAGAGGCGGTTCGCATGACCTTCGACGGCGAGCATCCGTGCCCGATGTGCAAAGCCATTAAGAAGCAGCAAACGGAGCAACCGCAGCAACTTCAAGTTGCGTCGCCCACAATGAGATTGATGGCCGTTTGGGAACCCCCTGACGGTTACGAGCATATCCGCATTATGGTGGATCGTCTGGGCGATTTTACTAACGCCTGGGCTTCATTTTCATGGCCGCCCGAGCGGCTTCCTCCGCGCGTACACGCCATCTTCGGCTAGCCGTACGACGATCGTTCAAGAGCGCACAACCCGTCCAACTCTCGGCGGGCGGAGTGCGCCGTCCAATAAAATCAATTCGGAGGAATCTTTTGTGAAGAAAGTTTTACTGTGTGTCTTAGCTCTGCCGCTTGCTGTTCAAGCGGCCACCATTACCAACGTCCCGATGCAGGGCGGCATGATCATGCCGATGTTCGAATATCACGACGATCACGGGCATCTTCATGTGATGATGCCGACGAATGTCCCCCAGTTGACCCCCTTGTTGGTCAGTCATCCGGCGGACAATTTCGATCCGGCCGATCCGTGGTTCAACAACCTGGATCCCAGCGCGCAGGGATATTCATTCAGCCGCCGGTATGGCTGGGTGATGAGCGGCATGAGCGATCCGCTCCCGCCCAACACAGCAATATGGATTCGAAAACTTTCCGGCTCGCCTGAGCTGGGGTTTTATCGCTACAGCGGGTCCATGCCCAAAGCGTGGGAGCCGATCTACGGCACTGACGGTTCGCCTATGGCGCGGATGTGGAACGGCATGATGTTCCATCCGGGCGTCTCTGCGCCGCCCGGAACAAACCCGCTGTCGGCGACGTTCGAGGCCTATCTGGTGGATACCGTCACGTCGAACGAAGTCGCCGGCTCCAGCACAGGGCCGTTCGTCCTCAACTTCACGAATGTGGGGGATGGGCGTCCGGTGTTGGATGCAGCGATGAAGTTTGCCGTGCAATGGGATCCTGCTGCGACAAACTGGGGCTTGGAGTGGGCGCATTCGCCTACATCCACCGTGTGGAATGCTGTGACCAATATGCCTGTTGAGATCGACGGTTCCGCTACCGTGATCCAGGACCCGAGCGCAGGCTCGCGCGTCTATCGGCTGCGCAGATTGCCATAACGCACTCGTCCGGCCTCGACCCCGCAACGGGTCGAGGCCGGATTCGTGCGGCGAGGATGTAGTCATGCGAAGGGGGAATGCGGCCGCTAATGCGTTCACGCTGATCGAGTTGCTGGTCGTGCTGGCGATCATCGCGATTCTGGCCGGCCTGGTCGTGCCGTCCTTGTTGCGCGCGCGCGAGCAAGCGTTCCGGGCGGCGTGTTCATCCAATATGCGGCAGATCGCCATCGCAACGTTGTCGTTTGCGGATGATCGCGACGGGCGGTTTCCCCGAAGCCAGCATTCGGCTTTTACCCATGGCGAGCGTCCATGGGCGCGCGCAGTGGCCACGTATCTCGGATCGGATGATCGACGCTGGACGAATCTGCTCAAGGGCGTGTATCGATGCCCGCGCGACGGCCGCCGGAATATGTTGAGCTACGGCTTGAATGTCTATTTTGAACTGGGGCCTGAAGACGATTATGAAGGGCGGCCGGCCATGTGGCGTACCCGCGATGCGGTGCCGCGGCCGTGGGCCACGATTTTATTGGGGGAGAATGACAGCGACGCGGACCATATCATGCCCAATTTCTGGGGTTCCATTTCGGACGTCGCCGATCTTGCCTTCGACCGGCACGGGGAGGGCGCGAATTATGTGTTTGTGGACGGGCACGTCGAATTTCGAGCTTTGAATCGGGTGTTTGACCCTCAACGAAATGTCGACGCATGGAACCCCCTTAAAGCAGAATAACAAACCAGGAGCGTATCGATATGCAGACGAGAACCTCTGCGATAACGGCATTGGCTGAAGAACAGGCGCGGGCGACGGCGCCGCGGATCGGATGGGTCGGCTTACACGGGTGGCTCATCGCAGCGGCGATGGCGCTTGCGGTAGCTGCGGGGCTCGCCATGCGCGTGGAATGGCTTACGCCGCAACTGGACGCGATGCAGGCCCGGACCTTTGGCGTAGCGCTTACGGCACACGGCGCGCTTTCGTTTTACTTTGTGCTGATCCCGTCCGCGTTCATTATCCCCATGCTGATGATCGCGCAACGCGGGCGCGCGGATGGAACTATGCCATTTCCTCGACTGGTGCGCACAGCCGCGTATTTGCAAGCCGCGGGATTGCTTGCGCTGTTGATGCTCGTCCTGACAGGAGGGAGCGAGGCGGGCTGGAATGGCGCGTCAATTTTTGGCGGGTCGTTTAATGATGCGTCTCTAATCGGCTTGGCCGGCCTCCTGGCCGCGCTGGCGATGGTGGCGCAGGGTGTGCACGCCGCGATGGTCGGCGCGATGGCCAACGGCACGGATCAAGACCGCACGGTTTCGCGCGTGGCGTTATTCACCTCCGGCGTGATGGCCTTGCCGACGGGCGGTGTTCTGGCGCTGTGCATGGCGAGTGTGCTGATGGATGGTTTGGGCGTTGCCTCCATGTTCAACGCGGCGTTCGGCGGCAATCCGGCCCTCTATGAGCGCTTATTTCAACTCTTCAAGGTTTCCGCGCTCGCGCTGTGTTGCGTGACGCCCGCCTTTGCGTTTGCGGCCTTGGCGAGCCGCGACCCGCTTGGCGCTCGCGCGCAGATCGCGCTCAGAGTGCTCGCGGCCGTTGCACTCGTTGCCGCCGTTCCGATCGGCGGCATTCTGCTGTCTTGGAAATACGCGATGGCTGCGGCGGTCTTTTTCGGGTTGGGCGTGTTTTCGATGAGGCGCAGTCGAGGCGCTCCCGAACACTGGGCGACATACGGCATTTGGGCAATGTTTTGGATTTCCGGCATTCAGGGCTTGATGGCCGGATTCATGACCTCGCTTCCGGGCGCACTGTCCATCTTCAGCCAGACCACCCTGGAGAGCGCGGCGCTGCACATGACCGCGCTCGCGGCGTTCGGGTTCGGCCTGCCCGCCGTGTGGCTGGCAAGCGATGAAGCGGCAGGGCGCGCGAGCAGAGCGCCGCGGATATTTTTCTGCGCCCTCGTGCTTTTTGCCGGCGTTCAACTGACGTTTTTGCCGGATGCCTTGCTCGGATTGCGAGGACTCTCATACCGCGCAAACGCGTATCCAGCCGAGTTTCAGGTGCTCAAGATTTTTGGGACAGCGGGGTCAACAGTCATGGTGACCGGTCTCGCGCTGGTGTTCGGGTCCCTGCTTTTCAGGAAACCGCGCGCGGAGTAGCGGCATCATTTCCGGCAAACGGTGATTGCTGGCTGAACGACGCGCCGGCATGCGCCAGCGCGCGCGATGAGCTCAGCCCTCTTGCATTGCTCAATTAGCCTTCATTATATAAAAATATTTTCTCAATAAAAACGCTTTACTAAATTAGTAAATCGTTTTACTTTTGCCCTTCAGAAGTCGGGACGCGTTCAAACTGAAGGGCATAAGCATGAGTACACGGACGTTGAAATGGATGCTTTTAGGGGGATGGATTGGATTGGCCTTGGGCCTTTCGGCGGTCGCGGGACCGCACGATATCATTTCCCGGTTGGAGGGGAATCCGGGATACTCGTTTTTCCCAAGTCCGTCAGACTGGCGCGATGTGAACATGTATCAGTTGTTCACCGACCGTTTTTACGACGGCAATCAGGCCAACAACCTCGCGCGCCAATCGACCGCCGGCGTGCCGTGGTACAACGTGTCCGGCAGCAACCATGAGACGAACCGACATTTTGCGCAGGGCGGCGACTGGGCGGGGATCAAGCAGAAGCTGCCCTATCTCAAGGGAATGGGGGTCAATGCGATCTGGATATCCGGCGTTCAGATCAACGAGCAGGGGATCGACAAGCGCTTCACGCCGTATCACGCGTATCACCCGTCCGATTTCTACAAAGTCGAGCCGCTCTTCGGCACGTTCGCCGAGCTGAAAGACCTGATCGACACCGCACACAGCAACGGCGTCTATGTGATCATCGATGTGGTGGTCAACCACATGGCGGACTTGCTGAAGTACACCGATTGCAACTGCAACTATGCGGGCTATTGCGCCAACAACTGCGGGCAGCTCGCCTATTGGGACAACAACGTCCGATTCGGCGCGCCGTTCGACAACCCCGCGCTGTTCCACAACAACGGCACGATCGGCGACAGCGACTGGGACACCTATCCGCGCTACATCAACGGCGCGTTTCTCGGCACGGAGGATTTGAAGACGGAAGACCCGTTCGTTCAAAGCGAGCTCAAGAAGGCGTTCAAACATCTGATCGACGCGACGGATTGCGACGGCTTCCGCGTGGATGCGATCAAGCACATGGAATACAATTTCATCAAGGATTGGGCGCACGAGATGCGCGTGCACGCGGCCGCGCGCGGCAAGACGAATTTCATCCTGTTTGGCGAGTATTTCTCCTACGACGACAACACGCAGGCGTCGTACTGCAAAGACGAGGGCTATTCGTTCAACTCGACGCTTTGGTTTCCGATGCAGATGACGCTGAAGAATGTCTTCGCGTTCGAGCAGGGGACGGTCCAGCTCGAGCAGCGCATGAACGCGATGAACCTCTACGGCGAGGCGAAGGACAAGCTCGTCGCCTTCCTCGACAACCACGACGTGGACCGCATCGCGCTGGAGGCGGGTCCGCAGTGGGAGGCGAAATTGCGCCCCGGCCTGACGTTCCTCTACACCGCGCTGCCGGTGCCGTGCCTGTTTTATGGCACGGAGCACGGCTTCAATCAGGGCGAGCGCCGGAACGGATCGCCGGTGCTGGGCCTGGCCGATTTTCAGCGCGAGAACATGATGAACTTCGGCTTTCAATGGGGCAACGCATACGGCGACAAGTTTTTCGCGAGCCCGCTTTACAACCACATCAAGAAGCTCAACGAGCTGCGCGCGCAGTATCCGTCGCTCCGGCGAGGCGCGATAACGCAGCGCTGGTCTGAGGGCGGCAAAGGGTTGTTCGCATTTACGCGCACGCTCGGGCAGGAGGAGGCGCTCGTCGCGTTCAATACCGATTGGACCAGCAAGTCGATGAACCCGCAGGTGGCCAAGCCGAACGGCACCGTGTTCGTGAATGCGCTGAATCCGTCCGAGCAGGTGACGGTGGCGGGCGGACGCCTGTCGTTCTCCGTGGCGGGCAAGGAGTCGAAAATCTTTGTCGCCGGCGCGGGCTCTTCCTCCGTCAGCACGACGTGCAACGCGACGACCTTGAACATCACCTACACGCCGAACGCGGGCCCCCTGGCCGCGCCGGTGGGGAATGTGCGTTTGGGGCTCGTCCGCAATTCGGACACGGGGCATATCGATGTGGTGATGACGAAGGTGGCGAACGATTGGATTTACGCGTATCCGCTCACCTCCGGCACGACCAGCGTTCGCTTTTGGTTTCGGGATGAGGCCGTCCCTCCGACGTACGACAATCGCGGCGGACAGGATTGGATCGTGGACACCAGCGGCTGCGGGTTGCCGACGGTGGATCTCGCGTGGATCGGCAATGAGTATCACTGGCCGCCGAACGGCGATCTCGACGCGGGCGAGACGCTGTGGATCAACGTCGAGTCCTGGCCGCAGGGCGCGGCGATTGATGGGCAAGTGGTCTATCAAGTCAATGGCGGCGCGTGGAATTCGGTTCCGCTGGTCTGGAATGGCACCGCGGGGAATAACGATGCCTGGCATCGAAACCTCGGTTCATTCCCCGGCGGCGCGACGATCAAATACGCGATCAGCCTGCGCGGTCGAAACGGCGACCTCTGGCTGAACAACAACAACCAGGACTACACGGCGACCGTCAATGCCAGCCCGAACGGCGTGCAGTGGATCGGCAACACGCATCACTGGCCGGAAAACGGCGCGATCGAGCCGGATAGCGATCTATGGATCAACATCGAATCCTGGCCGATCGGCGCGGCGGTCACCGGCGAGGTGGTGTATTCCTATGACGGCGGCGCGACCTGGTTCGCGCGGGGCTTGAGGAAGAACGGGACTATCGCGAACAACGATTGGCTAAACAGCAACCTTGGTCAATTCCCGCCGAGCGCGACCGTGCGCTACGCGGTGAAGGTCACCGACGGCGATGGCGTCGATCACTGGGACAACAACAACGGCAGCAACTTCGTCGCGTTGATCAACGCCGCGTCGTCGTCGCTGCGATGGTTCGGCAACACCAAGCCCGGCGGTGTGAGAAAGCCGGAGGCCGGCATCGGTATGAACCCGGCCACGCGCAAGGTGCAGGTCGAGATGGAAAACCTGACCAGCAACGCGCTTTACAGCATCCTCGTTTCGCAAAATCTGATGACCTGGTCGAATCTCGCCTCCGTCGCGGCGGATGAACCGGTCGAAATCATGGAATTGCTGAATGATCCCGTGCAGGGCCCCTTCGCGGCCTTCGCCATTCGCGTCGATTGGACGCCTGCCGTCGCGGTCTATGACGGCGAAGAAGCGATGGTTAGCGTGGAAACGTGGCCTATCGGCGGCGCGACAGGCGCGACCATCGTGTTCAGCTCGGATGGCGGGACGAACTGGCACGCGCGTCCGATGCGCAAGTCCGGCACGCGCGGCAACAACGACGTCTGGACCGTCTCGCTCGGCAACTTTCCGATCGGAACGACCGTTCGCTATGCCATTGAAATCATGGACGACCAGGCGCAGGCCCAGTGGGACAACAATAACGGACAGGACCACCGCTTTACGGTGCTCGACCCGAACCAGACGGACTTCAATCCGCCGACGACGGGCTACAGTCCGTCCAATCTGACGACGTCGGCGTCGACGTTGGGCGTGACCTTGACCGCGTCGGACGACATCGATCCTAACCCGACGATCTACTACACGACGAACGGTTCCACGCCGACGACCGGCAGCGCGGTCTATTCGGGGCCGATTCTGGTGACCGACCAAGGTTCGGGCATCGACATGACCATCAAGTTTTTCGCGCGCGACGCGTCGGGCAACAACTCGGCCGTCGTCACGCTGGACGTGCGCGTCAACCATACGACCGCATTCGGCGCCGACAAACCGTATTCGACCAACCCGACGCTCGGCCGCCGGGTGCCCAACGGGTCGATCACCATCGATGGCGCGAACAGCGGCGAGTGGACCACGAATAATCTGATCGCGCTCGACATGGCAAACGACGACCCTCGTTCGCTCGGGTCGAACTGGACGATGCACGAAGCGCCGATCGACCTCACGCATATGTGGGCGGCGTGGGACGACAACTATCTCTATCTCGCCTGGCAGTACGTCGATGTGACGGACATCATCGATCCGGCAAATGCCGGCAGCGCCGGCGGCGGGAAAATCTCCAATAACGACGGCATCTTGCAGTGGATCGTCCTCGACACGATTCCCGGCGCGGGCTCGACGAACGACATGTGGAACAAGAAGAACCACTGGGCCGGGTCGCATCGGCCGGACTATCAAATCTATCTCGCGGGCAGTCTGTGGCAGGGCTACATCTCGCGCGCGGTGGGCGGCGTGTTTCCGGTCGATGACGGCGGCGTGAACTACCGCACCATTGCGGGCGCGGGGATCACGGTGGCGAAGGGCAACCTTTTCGCGGCAAACGCGCTTTGGGGGGTGGGTGACGCGGATGACCGTTTCAATCCGGGCGCGCCGAACCGCAATTTCCTCGCGGAGGGCCACAACACCGCGCGCGACAGTTTCTATGAGATGCGCATACCGCTGTCCTACCTGAACGTGACCGCCGCGCAGTTGGAGGCCGGCGGAATCGGTGTGATGATTGGCGGCGGATCCTTGTCGACGATGGATTCGATTCCAAACGATCCGGCCACGTCCGACACGCCCGGCGTCGAGTCCTACAACTCGTCCTTTGAGTGGGCTGATCGGGACGTCTTCACCGTTCCGTTCGCGCGCATAGGCGCGGACTGATTATGGAATTCAGAAGGACTAACGGTCAGCGCCAGACGGTCAGGTCGGGGCGGGGCGGGCGGTAGGGCAGGACAAAACTGCCGACGTAGCCCACGGCAAGTGTAACGAACAGCGAGAGCGGGAAATAGTAAATCCAGTGCACCTCGGTGCGGTGTTGGACCAGCAGGTTCGCGCCCACCGCGAGCAGCGCGCCGATCAGCCACGGGACGAATTGCGCGCGGCGCGTGAGCATCCCGAGCAGGAAGAGCGCGAGGATCGGCGCGTTGAAGAGGCTGATGAGGCTTGTATAGGCCTTGATCAGATGACCGAAACTCGCGATGTAAAACGAAACGCCCGTGGCGAAAATCCCCAGCGCAAAGGTCAGGGTTCGCGCGAGGCGGAGGTCGCGCCGCTCATCCGCCGGGCCCGCGCGGAGCGGCTTGACGAAATCGTTGATGATGACGGTTGAAATGCAACTGATGCCGGAATCCATGCTCGACATTGCGGCGGCGAAAAGCGCGGTGATCAGCAGCCCGGAGACGCCGTCGGGCAGGGCGTGAATGATGTAGTAAGGGAGAATCTGGTCGCGCGCGAGGCCGTCGGGCAGGCGTTCCGGAAATGCGGCGTGGTAGGCGAAGAGCCCGAGTCCGATGAACAGCAACGCTGCGATGATGACGAAGTCCACGACTGCATTGAATACGAGCGCCTTGCCGACCCCGCGCATCGTCGGCACCGCCATCATGCGTTGCACGGTGGTCTGATCGGTGCCGTAGTCCTGCATCAGTTGGAAGAAATACGTGACGGCCACAATCACGCCGCTCATCGCATAGAGATCTAAATCGAGATTGAGCACGTGCAGCCGGCCGGTTTCGGAAGCCAGCCGAAGGATGCCCGCCGCGCCGTCAGGCACGCGCGTCACGAGGGTGGCGATCAGCCACGCGACGCCGCCGATCATGATCACGAATTGAATCACGTCCGTCCAAATGTCGGCCGCGAGACCGCCGAGCGTGGTGTAGAGCGTTGCCAGCAAGCCCATGGCGAGCAGACAGAACGCGAGGGGAATGCCGGTCACCACGGAGAGCGCGAGCGCGGGGGCGTAGATGACGGTGCCGAGCCAGCCGAGACGCGCCAGGATGAAGAGCGCCGATACGGAGAAGCGCGCGGCGCGTCCGAAGCGGTGGGCGACGTATTCGTACGAGGTCGTCACGCGCAAGCGTTGATAAAACGGATAAAACAGCACAATCAGGAACGGCGCGACCAGCGGGCTCACCAGGCTGACAACCAGGAAGGAGATGTTCTCCTGATATGCCGTCGCCGGGAGGGCCATAAACGTGATCGCGCTGGTGAGCGAGGCGTACATGCTCATCGCGACGACCAGCCAGGGCATGCGGCGTCCGGCGAGGAAGAAATCCTCCGTGTTCCGCTGGCGGCGCGCGAACCGGATCCCGACGCCGATCATCGCCGCGAGATACACGGCCAGGATGGCATAGTTCAACGGACTGAAACCGGCGTGATCGTTCATGGGTCCACCGTGTGAGAGGTCTTCATGGGCTGTTTCCGAGTGAAATCTCGATCATCTGGCGTCGGTGATCGCTCAACGGGGCGCTGCGCAGGCGGTAGCGGTGGATGGCGAGTTCGGGCGTCAGCCATGCATGATCGATCGCATAGAGCGGGATGGGCAGCGGCCAGGTGTACGGCCATCCGCGGCCCGCCGCTTCATACGCGTGGCGCATATGCCGGCGGATTTCGCGGAACGCGCGGGAGTCGCGCGGCGTATTGAAATCGCCGATCAGCAACAGGGGGACGTTCTCCTCGCGCTCGGCGATCCAGCGCGAGAGTGGCGCGAGCGCGGCAGCGCGATCGATGGCCGGATGCGAGAGAATATCCACGATCACCAGATCCAGCGCGCCTGTTGGCGTTTCGATTCGCACACCCCATGCGAAGCCGTCTTTGATCGGCACCTGCTCCATCGGCGCGAACGGGTAGCGGGACAGCACCACCATGCCGTGCGCCTGCTTCGTATGCGAAAGACCCAGCTCACGCTCGGAGAAAAAGGGGATGTCCTGCGATTGCCGCGCCTCCGACAGGACGACGAGGTCGGGCCTGTACGGCGCAAGCGTCTCCAACAGCGGCACGAAGCCGAAATTGGCGTGTGCGACATTCCAGTGGGCCACGCGCAGCGCGTGCGGCGGAGGCGGAGTGGGGCGATTCCAGCGGCTGTCCACGGCGAGCGTTTTGACGAGCGCGATGCCGGTCAGCGCGAGGACCGCGATATTGCGCGCGCGCGTGACGCGGCGCATGCGCACAAGCCACTCGATCACTCCATACGCCGCGACCGCGGGCGCCGGAATGAAATACAGCCACAACAACGGCGGCGGCCGATCGCCGAGAATCCAGCCCGCGAGCCATGCGAGCGCGCACATCGGAAACAAGGAGCGTCTCAGAACTCGCATGGGCATGCCCGTCCGTCTATCGCGAATCCGCGCGCGACAGGATGGCGAAATGGCGCAAATGCGTCGCATGGCGCGACCACCGATACCCGACGCCGTGCGCCGTCCACTCGCCGGACATCCACAGATGATCCCGGCCATACAGGGGCAGGCGGGCGGGATAAGAATAGGGCCAGCCGAACCCGGCCTTTTCATACGCAGGTTGCATGAGGCGTCGGAGGGGACGCCAAACGGCGTCCGTGCGCTCGCGGGCGTTGCCGCAGGCCAGGATCAGCGGTCGCGCCTCGGGATGTGTCCGGATGAACTCCTCCAACGCGCGGACCTGCGGCGCGCCGAGGGTCTCGCCCTCGGCGTCGAGGGCGAGCAGATACACCGCGCCAGCCGGATCGTTCACGCGCAGAAAGATCGTCTCGATCGCGCCGAACTGCGGCGGCGTCAGCGGGTCCATCGGGAATCGCGATATGACGAGGATAGCGTCGCGGCGTATCGCGAAATTCAAGCGGAGCCGCCGCGCGATGTCGAGTTGACGAAGCGTCGCGAGATTCTCCGGCGGATGATGAAACACGACAACATGCGGGCGCTCGCGGTCCAGTTCGGATAGGAGTCGATCGCCCGCGATTCCCGTGGCAAGCGTCCACTGCACGATGCGGAAGGTGGGGCGATCCGAAGGGTCGATGCGGCGATGCAGCCCGGCGTCGCGCGCGAGGGCCGCCGCGAGCAGCGCCGCCGCAAGTCCGCCCGCGAAGCGCGCGCGGGATCCTGCGGTCCACAGCCAGAGAACCGCGGCAACAAGCGACACGGGAACCGGAAGGAGGCGCGGCCACGCGGGCGCGGTCGAAGAGAGCATCGGCCACCAGACCGACAATCCCGCGACGGCGACGAGTCCGGCCAGCCAGGCGACCGCCCGGCGAAGCGGGCGCGTCTGACTTGGCGCGGTCACAGCAGGTTGGCCGCGAGCTCCGCGACTTCAGACCGCACGCCGCGCCCGAGCACGATGTGCGCGGCGACATTATGCGGGCGGAATTTCTCGACGACGGAGGAGAGTCCGTTGGACATGCTGTCGAGGAACGGATTGTCGATCTGATAAATGTCGCCCGTGAGCACGATCTTCGTGCCGGGGCCGACGCGGGTCAGCACGGTCTTGGCTTCGAGCGGCGTGAGGTTCTGCGCTTCGTCCACAACGATGAACTGGTTCGGAATGCTGCGCCCGCGGATGTAGGTTAGCGGTTCGATGCCGATCCGATCGTCCTCGTCCTTGTTGCCGTCCCTGCTGCGTTTCCAGATGCGGCCGCCGGTCGAAAGGAAATCGAGCGCGTCGTAAATCGGCTGCATCCACGGATTGAGTTTCTCCTCCAGCGTGCCCGGCAGAAACCCGATATCCTTGCCCATCGGAATCGTGGGTCGGCAGATCAACATGCGCCGGTAGCGTTTTTCGTGCATGGTCTTGAACACTGCTGCGGCGACAGCGAGCAGCGTCTTGCCGGTGCCGGCCTTGCCGATAATCGTGACGACTTTGATATTGTCGTTCAGCAGCTCGTCCATCGCGTAGTGCTGTTCCTTGTTGCGCGGCTGGACGGGTTTGACCTCGTCGGGGCAGGGGATCAGCGGCACGAGCAGCTTGGATTCGCCGTCGAATCGCACCAGCACGGTGTGGTTGGGATCCGTCTCGGACCGCAACAAAACATATTGGTTCGGAGAAAGCGAAGCGCCTTCCGGCGGCGCGATCTTTCCGTCGCGGCGGAAGGTCTCCAGCGCCTCCGCGGGCGCGGTGACCTCGGTGTGGCCGGTGTAGAGTTCGGAGATGTCGACGCGATCGTTTTCGTAGTCCTCCGCCTCCAGTCCGAGCGCGTCGGCCTTCAGGCGCAGGTTGATGTCCTTGCTGACGACGATGCAGGGCAGGGGCTCCGACTTGGAGAGCTGCATCGCCAGTTCGAGAATCTGGTCGTCCGCGCTGAGCCCGTTTTTGTAGGTCTGACCCGGAAAAGCGATTCGCAGCGTGCCGCCATACGACAGCTCGACGCCTTTATTGAGCTTGCCGTGCTGGCGAAGTTCGTCGAGCAGGCGGGACACATGGCGGGCGTTGCGGCCGAGTTCGCTCTGGTCCTTCTTGAAGTGGTCGATTTCCTCGATGACCTTCAGCGGGATGATGACATTGTTATCCGTGAAACGCTGGATGGCCGTGGCTTCGTGCAGCAGGACGTTGGTATCGAGAATAAAGTTTTTCTTCATGCGGAATCGCCATACTCCTTGGGTCAGAGCCAGTTCTTTTTGCGCAGGAACCAATAAATCAAGCCGGTGATCAGGGCGTTCAACCCCAGGATATACGCATAGGCGTAGGGCCACGAAGGCCACTCTTCATTCGGGAAGTGCTGGATGTTCATGCCGTAGAAGCTGCTGATCACGACGATCGGCAGCGACAGCGTCGCGAGCACCGTCAGCACCTTCACGACCTGGTTGGTCTCGGCCTGCTGCATGTTCAACTGCACCGTGATCAAATTCGTCAGGGCGTCGCGATAGCCGTCCGTCTGTGCGCCGAGCCGGATCATGGTGTCGTGCAGATCGCGGAAGTAGGGGACCAGATGCGCGCGGATGATCTTGAACTCGCCGCGCGCGATGCGCCCCAGCGTTTCCCGTTGCGGGCCGAGAATGGTGCGGAGCCGGGCCACCTCGCTTTTCGCGCGCAGCACATTGGCGAGAAAGTCCCGGCTCTTCGTGTTGACGGCGTCGGCCTCGATTTCGGCGATTTCGCTTGAGAGGCGCTCAATGGCCGGGTTGTATCCATCCAACATGAAATCGAGGATCGTATAGGTCAGCCGGTCCGGGGCGCGGGCGACGGTGGAGGAATGCTTGAGCACGCGGTCGATCGTTTGCGCGATGCACCGCATCGGGCGGTCGTGATAGGTGACGAGGAAGTTTTTCCCGATGAAAATGTTCAGTTCGTTCGTCTCGAAGCGATGAGCGGCGGCGGAAAAGTCCACCGCGTGCATGACAAGGAACAGATAGCCCTCGTATTCCTCCACCTTCGGCTGTTCGGAGACCGACACGCAGTCTTCGATCGCGAGCGGGTGAAAGTTGAACATGCCCTCGAGCAGGGTCTTGTTTTCCTCCGGCGTGGCCTGCTCGACATCGACCCAGATTTGGGCGTCCTCGTCGATCAACATGACCTTGAGGAAGTCCAGCCCGAGATCCTGCCCCACCAGCTTGCCGTGGCTGAATACAAACGATCGGATCATCGCGGTTTACGGCGTTGTGCGATTGGTTTCGCGCACGTCAGACTGCGGGGCGCGCGCAGTTTTGGCAAGGTCATTTTCCGCGCTCATCGAATTCGCATCGAGCGAGGTGTAGCGCGCTTGTCGCATCTTGAATCTGCGAAAGGGGCGCATCGATCCGCGCAGGCTCGGGAAATGTTTGTGGAACCATGCCGACATCCGGCGAAAGGACTTCACATAGGGCGCCAGCAGCAGCGCGCCGACGGCGAGGAACAACGACCCCGGCACCATCGGCACGAGCATTCCGACGGCGCCGGCGCCGATCAGCGCCCAGCCCGCGGCTTGCCGCACGATGGGGGAGAGGTGCTTCATACGATCCACCGCCCGATCGCGACACCGGCAAACAGCATCAGAATCCCGATCGCATTCTGGCCCGCGATGTTCAGCGCGGCGGCGAACCAATCCGAGGCGCGCAGCAGCGCGGCGGTGTCGTGCGTGAAACTCGAAAAAGTGGTGAACGAGCCGAGAAATCCGATCAGCACCACCGTGCGCCACGCCCCCAGCGCCGCGTGCCGCTGCTCGATCACGCTCCACAGCAAGCCGAAGAGAAAACAGCCCGTGATGTTCACCGCGAACGTGCCCCACGGGAATCCGTGCCCGGCCCATCGCTGGATCGCATGCGACAGGCCGTAGCGCGCGAGGGTGCCGCACGCGCCGGCGAAGGCCAGCCATGACAGGTGCGCGATCACGGCTCAAAGGCTCACATAGCGGAAGCCCAGCTTGCGCGCCTGGTCGCGGTTGAAGAAGTGCTTCGCATCCACGATCACCGGCGTGCGGCAGACCTTCCGAAGGCGGGCGAGCGTGAGCGGCTTGTACGCGTCGTGCTTGTTGATCAGGACGATCGCGTCGATGTCGCGCGCCTGCTGCGGTGTGACGGTTTCGATATCGAATTTCCGTTTGAGCGTCTCGGGCTCGCCGAGCGGCTCCCACGTCGTCACGTTGCAGCCGAAGCCGCGCAGGTAGGCGACCACATCCTCCGCGCGCGAGTTGCGGAAATCCGGCACGTTCTCCTTGAAGGTCATGCCGAGAATCCAGACGTTCGCGTTCTTCGGCAGACGGCCCGCCGCGATCATCTCGCGGATGCACAGCTCGCCGACGTACGAACCCATCGAATCGTTGATGCGCCGTCCCGCGAGGATCACTTCCGGATGATAGCCCAGCATCAGCGCGCGATGCGTGAGATAATACGGGTCCACGCCGATGCAGTGGCCGCCGACAAGACCGGGATGGTATTTGTGGAAGTTCCATTTCGTGCCCGCCGCCTCGATCACCTCGTGCGTGTCGATCCCGATCCGCGCGAAAATTTTCGACAGCTCGTTCATCAACGCGATGTTCAGATCGCGCTGCACGTTTTCGATCACCTTCGCCGCCTCGGCCGTTTTGATGTTCGACGCGGGATGCACGCCCGCCTTTACGATCGAGCGATAAAGCGCGGCACAGCGCTGGAGGGCCTTCGCGTTGTGGCCGCTGACGATCTTGATCACGTTCGTGACGGTGTGCTCTTTGTCGCCCGGATTCACGCGCTCCGGCGAATAGGCGAGGTCGAACTCGCCGAGCTTCAGGCCGGAATGCTTTTCCAGCAGCGGCAGACAGACATCTTCGGTGACGCCCGGATAGACGGTGCTTTCATACACCACCATCGTTCCGCGCCGCATCACCTTGCCGATCATTTCGGAGGAGCGGATCAGGGGATCGAGGTCCGGCTCCTTCGCGATGTTCACCGGGGTCGGCACGGCGACGATGATCGTCGTGCAGCGCGCGAGGTCCTGAGGGTCGCTCGTAAAGTGCAGGTTCGGATGCTTGAGGTCTTTCGGATCCGCCTCGCCCGTGTGATCGCGGCCCGCGCGCAACTCGTCCACACGAACCGGACGAATGTCATAGCCCACGACCTCGGTTAATTTGGAAAACGCGACGGCCAGGGGCATCCCCACGTAGCCGAGGCCGACCACTCCGACGATTTCACGCCGCGCCGACTTCGCCATAAACCCTCCGATGAACAAATAAAGTACAGGGTCTGTAATGAACAGAGCGCGCAATTTACAGCGGATGGAAGTCCGCGGAAACTCTTTTTACATCGGATGGAAGGTTTCAGGGCGCTAGGCGCCGGGGCTGCTCTTCAGCAAGCGGTCGATCAGCACGAACGCGAGCGCGGCGCGCTCGTTGCGCGAGAGTTTGGATTCGAGCGCGGCCAGTTCAGTTTGGATTCGCGGCGCGGCGTCTGGGTCCTCGTGGGCCAGGCGGAATGCGCTCCTGAGCTGGCTCTCGTTGATGCAATAGACGGATTCGCCGCCGAGCAGCTCGATGGGTTTTACAGCCATGGCCGGCTCAGACCGCGAAGCTGGAGCCGCAGCCGCAGGCCTTGACCGCCTTTGGGTTTTTGAATCGGAACCCGGATGCAATCAGATCGTCGGAATAATCGATCTGGAGCCCGTCGAGGAACATGGCGCTGTTCGGGTCCGCAATCACACGGAGATCGCGCTCTTCGAAAAGGACTTGATCCGTGTCTGACAGGGTGTTGTCGATGCAGGCGGAATAGGTCATTCCAGAGCAGCCGCCGGAAACTACAGAAATCCGCAGAAAATTGGGTCCGGTCGCCTCGAGTTTCGCCAGCTCACTCTTGGCTTTTTCACTGATCTGAATCGTCATATGCACACGCCTCCAACAAACGCCGACAAAATACGTCGGGAATGCCAGGTTGTCAAGGATTGCGCTGCCGCTAAACAAGCGATAGAGGCTGGCGCGTCGGAAGGCAGCGCCCTGGAAGAAAGGTAGGGCGGGGCCTCCGGACACGCCGGCCGATCAAGACCGGCGCCGCACTAAAACGTGTATATTCTTCACATAGCATTTGCCAAACGGGCTGTTGATAGAAGTTCTTTTTATTCGTTCGGCAAATGTCGGTTCGGGTCCGGACAAAACACCCCCCCGCTGCGCGGGCCCCTCCCAGGAGGGGACCTGAATACGACTCCCCTCCTCCGGAGGGGTGCCCGAAGGGCGGGGTGGGTAAAACCGCAAAAGTGTCCAAGGGGCGTAGTGTTTTTTGGGGCCATGATTTTGGCAACTGCCCCTTCACACGACCATTGCCGGCCGTTCCGTTCACGTCTGTTTCAATTTTGATGGCACGCGTGCGCCGCTTGAAGTTGGGATAAGGCACGAGTACGGTTGCAACCCGATGAGCTCAATCACCACCAAAGTGGGCGACAAAGGGACGACATTTCTGTTTTCCGGCGAGGAGGTGTCGAAGGATTCGCCGCGCACGATGGCGTACGGCGATCTCGATGAGCTGGTCAGCGTATTGGGCGTCGCGCGCTGCCATGCGCGGCTGGAAGAGATCAAAGAAGATATTCTTACGATCCAACGCGATTTATTCGTTGCTGGGGCGGAGCTGGCGACTGCGCTGGATCACGTGGGGTTGCTCAAGCAGCGGATTGGCGCGGTTGAGTTGAAGCGATTCGAGGCCCGGCGCGACGCGCTTGAAGCGCGCATCAAAATGCCGGACGGGTTTATCATTCCCGGCGGAAGCGGCTCGATAGGCGCGGCGCACCTCGATCATGCGCGTACGATTGCGCGCCGCGTCGAGCGGCGCGCGGTGACGTTGCAGCGGGCGGGATTGATCGATAACGCCCATCTCCTCGTCTGGTTGAACCGGCTTTCCGATTATCTGTGGCTGCTGGCTCGATTGGAGGAGGGCGAGTCGCTCTCGCTGCGCGAAGTGCGGCGCCGAAAGGAGTCGGCCTCCACATGAGCGAGTATCGGCCTGGCGCGGCGCGCCGGAAAATGGGGCCGCGCCTCGCGGAGTTCACCACATTTCGACTGGGCGGTCCGTGCCGCGGGCTCACGACGTGCGCGACCCGCCTCGAATTGCGGCGCGCGATCGAACAATTGGGCGAAGCGGGCGAACCGTTTGTCCTGATGGGCGGCGGATCGAATCTGCTCGTCAGCGACGCGGGGGTCGATGCGCACGTGATCCGCTATTTCAGCGAAAAACCGTTGATCGCGCGCGCGGGCAACGACCTGTCCGTGCAGGCGTCCACGCGGCTCGACGACCTCGCGGCCTATACGGTGTTGAACGGGCTCGACGGGCTGATTTGTTGCACCGGCATTCCGGGCACCGTCGGCGGCGCGATTGTCGGAAATGCGGGCGCGTTTGGAGAGCAAATCGGCGACCGCGTCGTGAGCATTACGGCGATGGACCGCTCAGGAAACGAGCGCGAGATGACAGCGGACGAGCTGTCCTTCGGGTATCGCCGTTCCGCGCTGGCGGATACCGACATCATCGTGGTCGCCGCGCGGTTGCGCCTGCGTCCGGGGGACCGCGAGCGCCTGCGCGCGCGGCGGCAGGAGATCCTCGCGCTGCGCGCATCGAAACATCCCGATTGGCAGCGCATCCCGACTGCGGGCAGTTTCTTCAAGAACATTGAGCCGACTTCGAGCGCTGAACGCCGCCAGGCGGCAGGATGGTTTCTTGAACAGGCGGGCGCGAAGTCGATGAGGGTTGGCGGCGCCCGTACGTTTGAGAAGCACGCCAACATCATCATCGCCGAACGCGGCTGCAAGGCGGCGGACGTGCTCGAACTCGCTCGCCAGATGGCGGCGCGGGTGAAAGAGAAGTTCGGGATCGATTTGCACCGCGAGGTGCGGCTGCTGGGCGCGTTCGAATGAGTGAGTTTCGGGAAATTCGGAACGTGCTGGCCGTTCGGGCCGTCGGCCCCGACATCGCCGCGATCGAGATCGAACGGCATGACTTGGCGTTCACCCCCGGCGACTGCATGGCGCTGTATGCGGACGACGGCCGGGTGTCGCGCCCATACAGCATCGCGTCGGGCACGGCGGATCCGATTTTGCGGTTCATCGTGCGCCGGATGCCGGGCGGCGATGTCAGCCCGTTTCTCTGCAGTCGGCAACCCGGCGACGAAGTGCGCGTGAGTCCGCCGTTCGGCTGGTTTCGGCCCGGCGCGAACGCGGCGCAACGGCCGTTCGTTTTTTTGGCGACGGGCACAGGTGTCGCGCCGTTTTTCGCCTATTTGCGCAGCCCCGGCGCGCGCCGACCGGCGTTGTTCCGGTACGGCTGCCGCGCGGCGGCCGACTTGGTGGAGCCCGACTGGCTGCGCGCGCATGGCGGTGCGGTATGTTATGTCTCGCGCGAGCGCGCGCCGGGCTGCGCTCACGGGCGTATTACCGACGGCATGGACGATCTGCCGCTGGGCGACTACGATTATTATTTATGCGGGTTGGATGCGATGATCGACGAGGCGACGCGGTACTTGCAGTCCCGCGGCATTCCGATCACTGCGATTCACCGGGAGTGTTTTTTCAATGCTTCTGCCGCGGGGTGAGCAATGAAGAAATGGCTATTGACTTATCCTGAAGACGGTCTGTCGGTTTTGCGCTACAAAGAATTTGTGCGGCTGTGCGGCGCGGAGCCCGTCTTGTTGGACGAACGGTGGGTTGCGCCGCCCGACCTTGATGCGTTTGACGCATTGCTGCTATCTGGCGGCGGAGATGTCGATCCGGCTCTATATGGCGCCGCTGAACGGCATCCCAAGGTTTACGACGTGGATCCCGCGCGCGACGAGTTGGAGCTGCAATTAATCGACGCCTTTTGTTCGAGCGGCCGCCCGGTCTTCGGCATTTGCCGCGGAGTTCAGATACTCAACGTCTATGCCGGCGGCGGGTTGATCCAGCACGTCCCCGACATCTGCCCGGAACAAGACGAACGCCATGAGCGACTGAATACATATGACGCGATGCACGCGCTTCGTCCTGTCCCGGAAACCCGGCTGGGCGCGGTGCTGGCATCGGTTAACGAAAGCAACAGCGCGCACCATCAGGCATTGGACCCACAGCGGATCGGACGGGGGTTGCGCGTGGCAGCGCTGAGCGGGGGCGGCGTGATCGAAGCCGTGGAGTCTGCCGAACCCGCGGCTCGACTCTCCGCCGTTCAATGGCATCCCGAGCGGCTGCCGCCCGATCATCCGGCGGCGGCCGTCCTTGCCGCATACTGGCGCGCACTCGGCGCCGAATGAACCTGCCGCGATCGCTCGTTTCGCGCGGATCAGGCTGCCGGGGCCGGTTTGGTGTAGGTTGCACTGCCGAACGCAAGAATCGGGTAAAAGACGATCGGCAGCAAAATCATCCCGGCCGCGAAGCCGCCGCCCTTTCCAAATGCCTTTGCGATGGCGACTGTCAAAAGAATCCCAACGACGATGTTCACAAAGGGGATGAGGAACAGCGCGATCCACCAAAGCGGCTTGCCCGCGATCTGGATCATGACAATAATATTGTAGATGGGAATGATGCACGCCCAGCCGGGTTGCCCCGCTTTGGTGAATATTTTCCACATCGATACAATGCCGACCACAACCAGCGCCAGCCACACGATCAACATGCCGGCGCCGATCGATGCCGGCCGCCGCGTCCGCGTTATACGGTTCCATATCAGCTCCTCCTGTGGATTCGTACAGTATCGAAATAATGCGGAACGTACATCATTAGAGCGCCGCTGCCGCTACGCGAGGGTCGCGGCGCGCTTTTGACTTGCGCCGATTCCGAGGCTGGGTAAGGGTTTCCGCGCTGTTTTGAGGGGATGCTGGCGTGGATTCCAATTTGACACTGGATTTGACCATTTTCGTGCCTTGCTTCAACGAGGCGAAATTGATCGAGCGCACGCTCGATACTATCCGCGCTGCGGCGGAGGGGTTCCCGTTCACGTATGAGATTCTCGTGTATGACGATGCGTCCACCGACGGCACGTCCGATGTCGTGAAGGCCTACATCGAGAAGCATCGCATACCGCCCGACCAGATCATCCTCGAGCGGTGCGAGACGAACGCCGGAATCGGGATCAATTACTTTCGCGCGGCGGAGCGGGGGCGCGGCGAGTATTTCATTGTGCTGTTTGGCGACAACTCGGAGCCGGTGTCGTCGATCCGGAAAATTTTCGACCTGCTGGGCAAGGCGGATGTGATCATTCCCTACATCGACAGCCGGTTGTTCGGCGGACGATTCAACAGCGATCATCGCAGCTTCTTTCGTCGCTTTTGCTCAATCAACTTTGCCCGTCTTGTGCGCTTGTTCAGCGGCCATCGCATCCACTATTTCAACGGGTTTGTGATGCATCGCCGCCGAAATGTGCTGATGCACCGCATCCGAACGTATGGCCTGGGTTATCAGGCGGAGCTGTTGTGCCGCGTCCTGAACGATCCCAATGTGACGTTTCTCGAGGTGCGGGTTCCCTGCGCGACACGCGAGGAGGGGGCGTCCACCGCGTTCCGTCTTAAAAATGTCATTTCGGTGGCCGGCTCGCTGCTTCGGATCTTGAAGCATCGCCTGGTTGGGCCCAAGCCCGCGTCGGCGGCTTGAGCCCCCGACATTCGCTGTTGAAACGCCGGGGCGATCCGTGTATGAAGCGCGGGTTACGGAATTGAAGGAAGGGTAACGGTCATGGCGGTCAAACACATTCGCAACAAGCATCTTCGGCGCAAGCGCAAGGGCGCGGCGGAAAAACTCCGCCGCCAGAAGCTCCAGAAAAAACGCGTCGTGGCCCTGGGCGTGCCGGAGGAAAAAGCGGCGAAAATGAACGCCAAGGAAATCCGCACCCTGCTTCGGAAGCCCAAGAAGACGGCCAAACGCTTCGCGAAAAGCGCGGCGGCCTGATCCGCGCGCGACGCGAAGGCCGCCTCATGCCGGTCCGCTGGCGCCATCGGGTCGAATACGTGCTGCTACGCGGGTGCGCGGCGCTGTTCCGCCGGTTGCCGTTTTGCATATCATTTGTTTTGGCGGCGGGCCTGGCGGCGCTGGCTTATCGGCTCTTTCCGAAGCGTCCTGCGGAGGCGCGCCGCCGGATCGCGCAGGTGTTTCCTCACAAGTCCCTGTCTGAAGTCCGCGCGATTGCCAAGATCGGATTGCGCAATTTGTTTTTCAGCGCGATCGAGACCATTCGATTCCAGAAATTGCCGGCTCGCTGGATCGAGCGGCATGTGGAGGTGGGCAACTTCCCTGAAAACGTCGAGGCCCACATCCAGAAGGGGCGGGGCGCGCTCTTCGTAATTCCGCACATGGGCAACTGGGAATTGGCCGGCTTGGTGGCGGGTCGTCGCGGCTTGCCCTTATTTTTTCTGGTGGGGCGCCAGCGGAATCCGCTCTCGGAGGCGTATTTGAACCGTGTTCGCAGGGCGACTGGACTGGAGTACATTCCGCGAGACCATAAGTCCACTCGCATCCTGCTGCGGCGGCTCCGGGAGGGCAAAATCTTTGGCATCCTTCCGGATGTTCGGATGAAAACACCGGGCGTGCCGGTGCGGCTGTTCGGAGTCAACGCCGATATGCCCGGCGGCGTCGCCATGCTGGCCCGGCATTCGGATGTGCCGATTTTTCTCGGACATGTCCGGCGTGTGGGGTGGTGGCGGCATGTCTGGGAATTCGAGCCGCCGATAAAAGTCGATCCTGCCGCCGACCCGGATCAGGAATCCTTGCGCATCCATCAGCGCATCGCCGATTATTTCACGGAGGTCGTGCGCAGGTATCCGGACCAGTATTTCTGGTACAACAGGCGTTGGGTCCTTGAGCCGCGCGCGCCGGGCGCGACGACCGCTGCACGCTGATCACGTCTTCGCAGGCTGAAGCGCGTTCAGTCGACGGCCCAGCAGCCAGTCGTATGCGCACGTGGGGAGCAGCGCGCGCAACAATGGCGCGACTTTTGCCGGCAATGTGACTCGGTACCGCGCGCGTGGACGCGTCGATTCCAGCGCGTGCGCAATCGCCTCTGCAACGGCATCCGGCGGAAGCGAAAAGCGATTGGCAGAGGATGCCTGCGCTGCATACAGTTCCAGATCGAATCGCGTCCCGCGCCGCAAGGTCGCCTCGCCGATCGCGCGCGCGTTGCGGTGGAATTCCGTCGTAATAGGGCCGGGCTCAACCAGCGCGACGCCGACACCGGTGCCGCGGAGTTCGATGCGCTGCGCATCGGCCAGCGCCTCGACCGCATGTTTGGTCGCGCAGTAGGCCCCCATCATCGGGATCACGGCGCGGCCGAGCACGGAGCTGAGGTGGACCACACGGCCGGCGCCGGCATTGATCATCGCCGGTAGCACGCGATTGGTCAGGTCTTGCAGTCCAAAGACGTTCACCTCAAATTGGCGGCGTATCGCGTCACGCGAAACATCCTCCAGCGCGCCGGGCTGCCCATAGCCCGCGTTGTTCACCAGCGCACCGAGCGCGCCGCCGACGAGCGCGAGTGCGCGCGCCGCCCCGTCCTTCACCGACGCGTCATCAGCGACATCGAGGAGAAAGGACTCGAAGCCCTCGGCGGCGAGCGCCTCGACATCGGCGGCTTTTCGCGCGGTGGCCAGCACGCGCCACCCGCGCGCGCGCAGCAGCTTCGCCGCCGCGCGACCGATGCCCGTCGAACATCCGGTGATGAGGACGGAACGATTCGGAACAGGAGGTAATTTCATTTCTGATCAGTACGCGATGCATCCTGTGTGTGTCAAATGAGCGCCGCGCAGCACCGGCCTTGGGGCGGCGATTCTGCTGCCGATTCCGATCGCGATGGCGCTTCGGATTATGGCGGCGGCGCAAATGGTGCGCGCCGATTCGGGTTGCGAAAGAGGAGGCTGGGACGATACATCTTTGAGGAATGAAACTGCGGATACTGCTTCTTTTGCTACCGCTCTTCGCGGTCGGATGCGCAACGGTCGATCCGGTGACCGGGCGGAGGGTGAACAATCTCTATTCCATCGACGACGACATTCAGATGGGCCGCGAGGTCCTGGGCGAAGTCGTCAAAACGATGCGTGAGGGCAAGGTGCCGATCAATCGCGACGGCAAGAAGGTCGCCAAGCTGCAGGAAATGGTCAATCGAATCGCCGCCGTCTCGCATTTGCCGGACCTGCCGTACGAAATCTATTTGTTCGAGACCAACATCGTGAATGCCTTCGCCGCGCCGGGCGGCCAGATGGGCGTCTTTTCGGGGCTTTACCATCCCGAAATGGGACTGGTTCAGGACGACGACGAGCTCGCGGCGGTCATCGCGCACGAAATCGCGCACGTGACGTGCCGCCACACGACAGAGTCGCTCACGCGCGAATTGCCGGTGCGCCTCGCGTTGATCGGAGGCGCGTTGTATGCGGAAGCCCGCGGAAACGACGATCTGGCCCTCGCCCTCGGGGCGGGCTTCCTGGTGTATGAAGGACTCATCCTGCCGCGATACTCGCGACGCGACGAGACGGAGGCCGATGCCGTTGGTTTAATGTACATGGCGAAGGCGGGCTACGACCCGCGCGCGGCGGTGCGGCTTTGGGAACGCGCGGCGGCGCGCTCGAAGGACCCCAAGCTGTTTGCGCTGTTTTCGTCGCACCCGACCGACCGCCAGCGCGCCGAGGCGCTGCGGAAATTGTTGCCGCAAGCCATGGAAGAATACGAGCGCGCGAAGGCCGTCCGCGCGCCCTGAGGGCGGCCTATTTCGCCAACTTGAGCAATTGATCGTAGGGATAAATCGAGGAGGAATGGCCGTCGCTCCAACTGATCGCCACCGCATAGTTTCCCATAGGGGTGATGCTGCGCGGATAGATGTTGTCAGGGACGGATGCGGGATCGAGCAACGGTCTGCCGGAAAACTCTTCGATACAATGCGCGCACCGGCAGGCGCGGCGCACGTCGGCCGGCGCGGCGATTCGTTCCTCGCCGCCCGCCAATGTCAGCACTATTCCACGCCCCGCGGAAAAGGAGACCTTGGGCCGCGCCAACCCGCCGTGCTCGATCCTCGCGACTTCGCGCACGACGGAGGAGGCGATGTCGAGATACAACTTCGCTAACCTGCCGTCAGGGTCCGCGAGCACCACGGGCGTTCCGCTGTCGCTCAAACGTGAAATCTCCGGCTCGAGCGGAATTTCGAATGAATTTTGGATGCCGAACTGGTCGATCAACTTCTGTCGGGCGCCCTGTCCGAATACATAGTACTTCTTTCCGTTGTCCGGGCAGAGGAAGTAGCTCATGTTTTCGACGACCGCGACGGTCGGCACCTTGAGTTTGTCGAACATCTGAATTCCTTTGACCACGTCGACGAAACTCAATTGCTGCGGCGTCGTGACGATGACCGCGGCGGTGATCGGGATAAGTTGCGTGAGCGTGAGTTGGATGTCGCCGGTACCCGGCGGAAAATCGATCACGAGATAGTCGAGTTCGCCCCACTCGGTTGTGGTCAGCAACTGATTGATGACCTGCGTGACCATCGGTCCGCGCATGATGGCCGCGCCGCCGCCGGGTCCGGCGGGAACGAAGCCAAACGACATCAAGCGAATGCCCTCGAATTCAAGCGGCTGGATCAGTTCGTTCCGCATGAACAGCTCGCGATTCTTGGGCGACACCAGCGTGGGCAGGCTGGGGCCATACACATCGGCATCGAAGATGCCGATTCGTCCGCCCAGTCGCGCGAGGCTGTAGGCGAGATTCACCGCAGTCGTCGATTTCCCGACGCCTCCCTTGCAGCTCGACACGGCGATAATGTGCCGCACCTTTTCAAGTCCCGGCGCGCGCGCAAGCAGCGGATTCGCGCCCGCTTCGCGGGCGCGCGCGGACAAGGCGACTTCGACGGCCGTGACCCAGGGCAGAGCGCGTATGGCCTCCTCGCAGCGCGTCTTGAATTGCTCCTTGATCGGGCAGGCGGGCGTGGTCAGCTCGACGGTGAACGAGACGCGTCCCGCCTCATCGTGTCGCAGATTCTTGATGAAACCGAGCGACACGATATCCTTGCCGAGGTCGGGATCGATGATGCTTCGGAGTTGATCGAGGATTTCGGCTTCGCGGCTCATGGGTATTCCTTTCGAGTAGTCACACAATAGCCGCGCCGCTCGCTGCTGCAAGCTCGCGCGCGCATCGGGAGGTCAATATGCCGGTCGAAATCAATGCTCGGTACGACGGAGCGCTGCGCTGCAAGCTGACGCATATGCCGTCGGGTTCAGTAATCGAAACGGACGCGCCAACGGACAATTGCGGGCGGGGCGAGCGGTTTTCGCCGACCGACCTGGTCGCCTCGGCGCTGGCCACCTGCATATTGACGACAATCGGAATCGTGGCACAGCGCAAGGGATGGGACGTGTCCGGCATGCGCGCGCGAGTTGTGAAAGAAATGAGCGCCGAGCCGCCGCGCCGGATCGCGCGGTTGCCGGTCGAGTTGTGGATGCCGCCGTCAGTTCCGCTTGAGGCGCGTCAGCAGATTGAGAACACCGCCCGCGCGTGTCCGGTGCACAAAAGCCTTCACCCCGATATTGAGGCCCCTGTTCATATTCACTGGGCCTCCTGACGCGGACGGTAATGAATCGTTTTTGGGCGAGTTATTTTGCGAGCAAGTGGCGACCCGCGCTTGTGTTCCTGATCGTACTCGCGTGTATGACGGGTGCGGCCATCTCCCGCATCCCTTTCCTCGTCATGGCCGCGAATGGATTGTTCATTCTTGCCCTCATCGCCTTGCTCGGCGTTGTCGCCGCCGCCATTTGGAATTTGCTGAAAAAGCGATGGTCCGAGGGCATCGTCAACGTGTTGATGATTGTCGCATGCGCGGTGGCGGCTTGTATGGCGTTTGCGGCGATCATGTTCGCAAGTTTGTTCGGTCCTAGCGAAGATGGATTTGCCGACGAGTTAGCCATCCCGGAAGGCCTGGAATGTGCCATTCCTGATCCAAAAGAGACCTATTTTTGGGCAGACAGGTCTTTTATGGGAAGCGATGCATTTCAATCTGCGGTCCGAAATGCGCTCGCTGTTCCGGGCAACGGCGATCCATCCATCACGCCCGCCATGCCTTCGCTGCGGAAAGCATCGACAGATCATGCGGCGGCCTTTCTCGACTATCTTGAAGCCTCGCCGGACTGGCACGTGTTTTTCGATCGGGGAAATCGCTTTGCTGCGCGTCGTTGGAGCTACAACGAAGAGCCTCAAGAAACATTGCATGGCTACATCTCGGAGTTCGGAGGTCCGACCATTTTTCAGACGCGCTGCCTGCTGTGTTTGGATCGCCGGCCGTGGAGCCGATATGCGGTTCAGCATATTCAGGAAGGCGTGGATCCATCCGTACCCGAGATCAAGAAGGGGAACGATCTTTACGAGAGCAGGGTGATGATCGAGTGCGGTGGGGTGTGGGTGGAGCTCTTTGAGCAGTCCGACAATCCCGAAAGGCGCGTGACGAAGGCGACCATCAAACTATTGGAGGAAGAGTTTGCCTCATTTTTGACGGATCCAGAAGGCGCCGTCGAATCAGCGCGTTCATGGTCGATCGCATGGACTCAGCGTTTTGCCGGCGGCGATGAAGTTCCGTTTCGATTGGTGGATGGCCTGCAACCGGGCATTTACGATGTTGTCTATTTTCTGAATCCGGGCGAACCCGGAACGGTTTACTTGAAGGCGTACGAAGTCACGCGCGGCACGCCATTATCGGTGAACCGTCTAAAGGCGCGCTCTGCAACTCGAATGGCGTGGTCAACGAATGCGACGGAGCGATTTGCGGCCAAGTCGGGATTTACGATTTATGAAGGCGATTGGGGGAAGCCTTATGCCGCGCGATTCGAGGTCTGGTTCGAACCTGATTCAGGCGCATCCGCGCGAAAGCTAGCCGAGCGTGTATACAAAATTGAGGGGTGGCAGCGGTAGGCCAACAGCCGCGCCGCGTCAAACTTTTGGATGCGAGCCGAAGAGAAGTGTAATCCCCTACTTTGGAGGGATGTCCGAAGTGCGGTAGAGTCTTGGGTGACGGGAAACGGAACACGGAGTTGTTCAAATCCATCAGTTTGAAATCGGAACGAATGCTTAAAAACCAACTCCCCCGCTTCGCGGACCCCTCCGGTGGAGGGGACCAAGAGAGTCCCCTCCTTTGGAGGGGTGCCCGAAGGGCGGGGTGGGTCTTCGCTTCCTAATAAAAAAAGAAAACCGCATTAGCTGTGCGGTTTTCTTTCAACCCTCCCGTCACTCCTCGGCGTGAGAAATTCAAATCTCTATCGATATGATGTAGTATCGATAAATAATGTCAATCAAACGTTTTCGGTTCGTCGTGTCACGCGAACGACAATTGAAGCGCCAGCGCCGATTTTGCCGTCCACGCTACCGTACGAATCCAGTTGGTGTGGATGAGTCGGTTGATCGTCGCGTTATCCCAGCCCTGTGCCAACTGGTGATGGAGGGGGACCTGAATAGCGAAAGTGGAAAACCAAATGACGGCGAGGAGCGCAATCTGCATTCTTTGGCCATCTTGCGAAAGAATGAGCAGGGCAATGCCGGAAAAAAGTTCGGCAAGCATCAAGGGCAAGACAATGAAACTGATTGAGCGCGTATGATGTCGGTGGTAGTCCAGCCATGCGGACTCATGAATTCGCCTGAAGGCCGGATAAACCAGCAATTGTACTACCCAGATCACGCCGGTCATGGCGCACGCGCTGAATTGCTGAATGTGAATCAAATGTAGCGTCGTCATTGACAACCCGGCAAAAAGTCGTAGCGTACATCGTATCAGCCCAATAGTCTTAACTGATTTTTTTTACGTCAAATGGCGACATCTGTTGTCGGGAATTGAAATGCTTACGCTGAGCAAACGAGTGGAATATGCGCTGATGGCGATTCTGCACATGGCGGATTCGCCTTCGGGCGAGTGGTTGTCGTCGAAGGGCATCGCCGAGCGCTACTCGATTCCGTCCGAGCTGTTGGGCAAGGTGCTGCAATCTCTCGCGCGCGCTTCGATTGTCGCGTCCGCGCCGGGCGTCAACGGCGGCTATCGGTTGCAGACGCCAATCGGTCGCATCAATCTGGGCATGGTGATCGAAGCGGTAGAGGGCCCCGTCGTTCTCGCGAATTGCCAGCAGGACCCGGACCGGTGCGATCAATTTCACGCGTGCTCGATCAAGGAGCCGATCAATCAATTGCGCACGCAATTGGTGCAGTACATCCATTCCATTTCGCTGGGGCAGTTTCGCGCGCCCCAACCGTTGGAGACATTGCGATGAGTGATCAACCGGAACAAGCATCGTCCACGCCTGCGACGCCGGAGCCTGCACTGGTTTGGACCCCCGACCAGGTACGCGAGGTCTTGCGCGGGGTCTTCGACCCCGAGCTGCACATGAACATTGTCGATCTTGGGCTGGTTTACGACGTGCGAATTCCCGGCGAGGTTGTCGAGGTCGATATGACGCTGACGTCGCCCGGCTGTCCGTACGGACCCTATTTGATCCATCAGGTGAAAGATACATTGCAGAGCCTGAAAGGCATACGGGACGCCAAGGTCACGGTGGTATGGGAGCCGCCTTGGGGTCCGGACAAGATGACGGAAGAAGCGCGGCTGGAACTGGGATTCGATTTGTAATCGGATGCGAGGTTTTTCGATAGGAGCGAACCATGAGTGAGCAAACGCCATTTTTTGAAATCCGAAATTTGCATGCGAGCACGGAAGACAAGCCCATCTTGAAGGGCGTGGACCTGACGATTCAGCCCGGCGAGACGCACGCGCTGATGGGGCCGAACGGGTCCGGCAAAAGCACGCTTTCCAACGTGATCATGGGCCATCCGGCTTACGAGGTGACGGCCGGTGAAATTTTGTTCCGCGGCCAGAACATTCTCGAATTGGAACCGGACGAGCGCGCCCGACTGGGCCTCTTCCTCGCGTTCCAGTACCCGGTTGCGATCCCCGGCATCACCGTGGCGAAGTTTTTGAAGAGCGCGGCCGACGCGCGGTTCGGCCAAGGCGCGGTCAAGCCTTCGGACTTCATCAAGCGAATGCGCGAAAACCTGGCTTTCCTTGAAATGAGCGAGCAGTTCCTCAACCGGTTTCTCAATGACGGATTTTCAGGCGGCGAGAAGAAGCGGATGGAAATCCTCCAGATGCTCACGCTCAAACCGTCTCTCGCGGTGATGGACGAAACGGATTCCGGCCTCGACATCGACGCGCTGCGTATCGTTTCGAAAGGCGTGAATCGTTTAGTCGGCCCCGAGTTCGGTTTGCTGGTCATCACGCACTACGAGCGGATTTTGAACTACATCAAGCCGGATCACCTGCACGTGTTGATCGACGGACGGATCGCGATGTCCGGCGGACCGGAGCTGGTCAAGGAAGTCGAGAAGAACGGCTACGACTGGATCCGCGAGCGATTCGGAAAGGAAGTGCTGGTCTAAAGATACTGCACTGGAAAGGTCCACCATGAACCAGACCGAAACCACCCACAAACTCGAAACGGACAGCAAGCTGGTGCGCGAGTACCAGTATGGTTTTGTCACCGACGTTGATACGGACGAGCTGCCGAAGGGGCTGAACGAAGACATCATCCGCGCGATCTCGCAAAAGAAGAACGAACCCGTATGGATGACCGAGTGGCGCCTCAAGTCATTTCGTCGCTGGCAGACCATGCGCGAGCCGCGCTGGGCAAAGGTGACGTATCCAGAGATCGACTATCAGGACATCCGCTACTACTCGGCCCCCAAATCCGCCTCGTCCGGCGCGGCCCAAGCGGACCCGGAGCTGCTCAAGACCTTCGAGCGGCTCGGCATCCCTCTATATGAGCGCGATCGATTGGCGGGCGTCGCGGTGGACGCCGTGTTCGACAGCGTGTCCGTCGCCACCACGCACCGCGAAATGCTCGCAGAAAAGGGAATCATTTTCTGCTCGATGTCCGAAGCGATCCAAGAGCATCCGGAACTCGTCCGAAAATATCTCGGCAGCGTGGTGCCGCCCTCGGATAACTTCTTCGCCGCGTTAAACTCCGCGGTCTTCAGCGACGGTTCTTTCTGCTACATCCCGAAAGGAGTGCGTTGTCCGGTCGAGCTGTCCACCTATTTCCGGATCAACGCGCGCGACACCGGTCAGTTCGAGCGGACGCTGATTGTCGCGGAAGAAGACGCCTACGTGTCGTACATCGAGGGCTGCACGGCGCCGATGCGCGACACAAACCAGCTTCACGCCGCCGTTGTCGAGTTGGTTGCGCTAGACCGCGCGCAGATCAAATATTCCACGGTCCAAAACTGGTATGCGGGCGACGAAAAGGGTCACGGCGGGATCTATAATTTCGTAACGAAGCGCGGACATTGCCGCGGCGCGCACTCGAAGATCTCCTGGACACAGGTCGAGGTCGGCGCCGCAATCACGTGGAAGTATCCCAGCGTGATTCTCGAAGGCGACCACTCCGTCGGCGAGTTCTACTCCGTCGCCTTTACCAACAACCGCATGCAGGCCGACACGGGCACGAAGATGATCCACATCGGCGCGCACACGAAGAGCACCATCATTTCGAAAGGGATCTCGGCCGGCGAGTCCGCCAACTCCTATCGCGGGCTGGTGCAAATTTTGCCGTCTGCTCAGCACGCGCGAAATCACACCTGCTGCGACTCGATGTTGATCGGCGACAAGTGTTCGGCAAACACCTACCCGGTCATCGAAGCCGAGACGAGCACCGCGATCACCGAACACGAAGCTACGACGTCGAAGATCAGCGAAGAGCAGTTGTTCTACGTCCAAAGCCGCGGCATCGACGAGGAAAGCGCGACGTCGCTGATTGTGAACGGATTTTGCAAAGACGTGTTTAAGGAGCTGCCGCTGGAGTTTTCCGTGGAGGCGATCAAGCTGCTCGAATTGAAGCTCGAACACAGCGTGGGCTGACGAAGAGGAACTTTATGACGACCGCACAACTCGATCCCGCCGTCGTGATGGTGCCCGGATTTGACGAATCCGCGCGCCCCGCTGCGGCGGAACCGGATCTGATCACGGCGCGCCGCGAGGCTGCATTTAAGCAATACCTGGAATTGCCCATGCCGACCGCGCGGGATGAGGAGTGGCGTCGCACCGACCCCGCGCTCATTCCGTTCGAACGCTTTAAGCCCGCCGAGGCCCCCCGCCGCCGCGCTGCACCAAGCGGGGCGGGCCCCTGGGATGACACATTCGATGTGGTCGTGTCGGTGGACGACACGGGATTCGAAATCCGGGACAACGCCGGCCTGCTTGCCCAGGGAGGCTTGACCGTGCAGCCGCTCGCGGAGGCCGCGCAGCGCCATCCGGCCCTCATTGAGCGCTACCTGCAGGGACCCGCGCGCGTTAAGCACCCGCGCAAGTTCAGCGCGCTCGGCGATGCCTTCTGGCGGTTCGGTTTGTTCATCCACGCGCCGGCAAAGGCGATTATACCGCGCGGTGTGCTGATTCGGTATACCCATGCCCAGTCGGGCCGCTCCGTTGTCCCGCGGCTGCTGGCGGTGGTCGAGGATCAGGCGGAATTGACGATCGCAGAGCATTACGAGTCCCCGGATGACGCCGAATTGCTGGCGATCACGACGCGCGAGTTATATGCGGGGCCCGGTGCGACCTTGCGCGCCGCCTCGCTGCAGGAGTGGGGCGCCCGAACGTACCACATCGGCGAAGACTGGGTGCGCGCAGAACGCGATGCGCGCATTGAATGGGTGACCCTGCTGCTCGGCGGGCAGGTCAGCAAGATGATGGTGTCCTGCGATGTGCACGAGCCGAACGCGCAGGCCTACTTGAGCGGCCTCTTTTTCGCGAATCGCACGCAGCACGTCGATCAGAAGACGCTCCAACTGCACACCGCGCCGAACACCTACAGCAACCTGCTTTACAAAGGCGCAGTAAAAGACCAAGGGCACTCGGTGTATCAGGGCATCATTGACGCGGCGCCGGGCGCGATCAAGGTGGATGCCTACCAAATGAACAACAACCTGATCCTGACCGAAGGCGCGCGCGCGGACTCGCTGCCGGGGCTGGAGATCGATGCGGACGATCTCAAGTGCAGCCACGGCGCGACGTTCGGCAATCTCGATCAGAACCAACTGTTCTACCTTCGCGCGCGCGGCCTCCCGGAAGCGGAAGCCCGGCAACTGCTCGTGATGGCGTTTTTCGAAGAAGTCATCGCGCGCGTGCCGCATGAGTTTATGCGCGAGCGCGTGCGGGAAGATGTGCGCCGCAAGTGCGGGGACGCGGCATGAGCGAGTGGCGGGAAGTCGCGCACGAATCCGAATTCGCGGAGACCGATCGCAAGCTGGTGGATCTCGGCGGCATCCACCAGATTGGTGTGTTCAAACGACCAGACGGCTATTACGCGATCAGCGCGTGGTGCAGCCATCAGAAGGCCACGATGATCAACGGCGAGGTAGTGGACCACGAACTGGAATGCCCGCTGCACGGCGCTCGGTTTTGCTTGAAAACCGGGCGCAACTTGAGCCTGCCCGCCGTGCGTCCCGTTCGCCGCTACGAGTTGAAAGTCGATGGCGGGCGCATTTTTTTGAAGGTATAGTGAGGGCATGCCCAACGGCCCCTCCAGCGTGCAGGCGTTCGATCCCCGCGTGATTCGCCGCGACTTTCCGATTCTTGGACGCGAGGTCTATCCCGGAAAACCGCTTGTCTACCTCGACAATGCGGCGACCACGCAAAAGCCGACCGCGGTGCTGGATGCGCTGGACACCTACTATCGCGAAATTAACGCCAACGTGCACCGCGCCATCCATCGCCTCGCGGAAATGGCGACCGATGCGTACGAGGCCGCGAGAAGCAAAGCCGCGAAATTTATCCACGCGCCCAACGAGCGCGGCGTGATTTATACGCGCGGCACAACCGAGGCGATCAACCTGGTCGCTCATGCATGGGGCCTGCGCCACGTCGGGGCGGGGGACACCATTTTGCTCACCGAAATGGAGCACCACAGCAATCTCGTGCCGTGGCAATTGCTCGCCGCTCGCACCGGCGCAAAGCTGGCGTTCATCCCGGTATCCGAATCTGGTGAATTGGACCTGGCATCGCTGGACCGGCTGTTGGATGCCCGCGTGAAGCTGGTTGCGTTCACCCACATGTCGAATGTGCTGGGCACGGTCAATCCCGCGCGCGAAATCGCGTCGCGCGCTCATGCTGTCGGTGCGCGGGTGCTTCTGGACGGCGCGCAAAGTGTCCCGCATATGCCGGTGGATATGCAGGCGCTGGACTGCGATTTTCTCGCGTTTTCCGGCCACAAGCTGTGCGGGCCGACCGGGATCGGCATCCTGGCGGCCAAGCCCGATCGCATCGAGGAGATGGAGCCGTTCCTCGGCGGCGGCGAAATGATCAGCAAGGTCGCGCTTGATCATTCAACATGGGCCGAGCCGCCGCACAAATTCGAGGCGGGCACGCCGGACATTTCCGGCGCGATCGGGCTCGGCGCGGCAATCGAATACATCGAGCGAATCGGCATGGATGCCATTCAGGCCTACGAACGCGATCTGGCCGCATACGCGATGGCGCAACTGGACACCGTGCCCGGGTTGGTCATCCACGGACGGGCTGCGGAACGGGGCGCCGCTATTTCCTTTTCGATGGCGGCGGCGCATCCGCACGACGTCGCGCACTTCGTGGACCGCGATGGCATCGCGATCCGCGCGGGGCACATGTGTGCGCAGCCGCTCATGCGCAAGCGCGGGGTCCCCGCGCTCAGCCGGGCATCGCTTTATTTCTACAATACCCGCGAAGACGTGGATGCGCTGGTGCGTTCGCTGCGCGGCGTGCAGGAGTTTTTCGGCCGTGCAGCTCGATGACCTTTATCAGGAGATCATCCTGGACCACTACAAACACCCGCGCCGCGCGCGCGCGATTCCCGACGGCGAGGCTTTGGTGGACGAGGAAAACCCGACCTGCGGGGACCGGATCAAATTGAACGCGCGCGTCGCCGACGGGCGCGTCGCCGACGTCCAAATCGACTGCGCAGGCTGCGCGATTTGCACCGCGTCGGCATCGATGATGGCCGAGCGCGCGCCGGGGATGACCGTTGGTGATTTCCGCCGGCTCTCGCGCGGCTTCGCCGCCATGATGCGCGGCGGCCCCGAGTTGTCCGAGGACGAATTGGGCGATCTCGCGGCGCTTCGCGGGGTTCGGGAGTATCCGATTCGGGTCAAGTGCGCGACGATGGCCTGGCACGCGCTGGACCGCGCGCTCGACAAGCTGGGCGCCTGACGGCCGCGCTCTTCGCGCCATCGGCATTGCACCTGCGCCGCGATGGTTTTACCATGCGCATGGTCGATATCGGTCATGCGCATATTCTTCTTCAAGCTCGCGAGTTGGATTCGCGATACGCGCCGCACCGGCTATACACGACCGATCTTGATCACTGTCGCGGTCACCGGCGTGCTGATGGTGGTCTACAAGACTGTCGAGGACCGGTTGTTCCCGGACATGACCTTGTGGCAGACGCGGATCACCGGTCTGCTGATGAGTTGTGCGATCACGGGGGCGATGGCGTACCTCGCGCTTCGCCTCTACCGCCAGATGGCGCAGGACACCATCGACGAGCTCACCGAACGATTGCGGTTGAGCGAAGAGTTGATCGAGGAGCGCAACCTCGTGAAATCGCTGATGGAGAGTTCGGTTGATCGCATTTACTTCAAAGATCTGGACGGGCGGTTTATCCGCGCCAGCGCTTCAGTCGCGCAAAGCTTCGGCCTCGCGCAACCTAGCGAGGTAATCGGGCGCAGTGATTTTGATTTCTTCGAGGAAGAGTGTGCGCGGCAGAATCGGCGGGAAGAGCAGGAGGTGATTCGGACCGGAGAGCCGATCATCGGGCGGGCGTGCCGCGAGGTCTGGCGCGACGGGCGCGAAACGTGGGCCTCGGTGACCATCGTTCCGCTGCGCGAACGGCACGGGCGGGTGATCGGAACGCTGGGGATAGCGCGCGATATCACCGCCTCGCGCGCGCAGGAGCAGCGCTTTCGCCAGCTTTCGCGCGCGGTCGAGCAGAGTCCGCACATGGTGCTCATCACGAATCGCCGCGGAGATATCGAGTATGTGAATCCGCGCTTCTGCGAAATCACTGGGTATAGCTCGGAGGAAGTGCTGGGTCGGAATCCGCGCCTGCTGCGCTCGGGCGCTCACGACGCCGCCTTGTTCCAGCAGCTATGGGCCGCTGTGTTGGCGGGCCAGGAGTGGCACGGCGAAATCCAGAATCGGCGGAAAAACGGCGATGTCTTCTGGGTGCGATCGAGCATTTCGCCGATTCGGAACAACGCGGGCGAAATCACGCACCTCGTCAGCGTGGCGGAAGACATCACGAGGGAAAAGGAAGCGGCCGCTGCCATACAGATCGAGCAGGAGCGTCGACGCGAACTTGAACGCATTATCTCGCTCAGTCCCGCGATTATTTTCCTGTGGCGCAACGAACCCGGATGGCCCGTCGAATACGTCTCCGACAATGTGGACCAGTGGGGATATAGCGTGGAAGAATTGACCGCCGGCGCCATACCGTTCAGCGCGCTGGTGCATCCGGACGACCTTTCGCGCGTGGCGAGCGAGGTCCAACAATACACCGAAGGCGGGATCGGCAACTTCATTCAGGAATATCGAATCTTGCAAAAATCCGGCGAAGTCCGCTGGGTCGAAGACCGTACCTGGATGCGGCGCAACGAGAAGGGCGCGATCACACACTTCCAAGGCGTCGTGCTGGATATCACGGAGCGCAAACATGCCGAAGAGGCGCAGCAAACGCTGCTCAACGGCCTTCGCACTGTCTTGAATATTGCCGACGACCTGATCGCCTGTCCGAGCGAGGACGCGCTCTATCTCCGCGCGACGGAGCTGGCGCGGGAGCGGCTCGGGCTGGAGCGGTGCGGCGTTTTCGTGCTGGAGGGCGACTTTTTGCGCGGCACGTACGGCACCGGCATGCGCGGGGAAACAACGGACGAACATCAACACCGCATTCCGATCGACGAGGTCTGGCGGGCGCGGCTGCGGCCGAGCGGACCGAATGAGGAGCGCTGGCACCTGGCGACGGAGCCGCACCGCGTATGGCGCGGCGATCATTTCGAAGATCGCCCGCCGGGATGGGTTGCCGTGACGCCGATCCAGTCGAGCACGCAGGACGTCATCGGCGCCTTTTGCAACGATACCGCGATCAGCCGCGCGCCCGTGGACCCGATCGTGCAGGAAGTCGTCGCGCTGTTCTGTTCGCTGCTCGCGAACATGGTCGCGCGCAAGCGGGCGGAGGACGAACAGCAGCGCAGCCGAATCGAGCAGCGCGATTTCATGGAGCGCGCCGACCGCTTGAATTCGCTCGGCCTGCTGGCCGCAGGGATGGCGCACGAGATCAACAATCCCCTGCAGGGCATGATGAGCCACCTGCGCGCCGTCGAACGGTCGCTGCCGGAAGAGGCCGAGGCGCGCAAAAGCCTGAACATGGTCGAGCGCGGCATCGAGAGTATCGCGACGTTGGTCCGCAAACTCCTGTACCTCGGCACCACGGAAAAAAGCGTGGAGACAGCAGACGCCCGCGAATGCATGGAGTTCGTTGCCCAGTTGCTGGCCGCTCCTTTGAAACGCGCGCGTGTAAAGATTGTCAGTCGCTATCCCGATACCCGCATGCTCCTCGCGATGCCGCGCCGGGAATTGATCCAAGTGCTGCTCAATCTCATCATCAATGCGAGGGATGCGATGCCGTCGGGCGGCGAAATCCGGATGACCGCCGACCTCGGCGACGGGGTGGGGAACATCCGTATCTCCGATACCGGACCGGGCATTCCGCCGGATATCGTGGATCGGATCTTTACGCCCTTTTTCACGACAAAGGGAACGAAAGGAACGGGCCTGGGATTAAGCGTTGCGGAATCGCTTGTGCGCGGAAACAAAGGTAGGATCACGGTCGAAAGTGCGGCGGGAGAGGGAGCCACGTTTGTAGTGAGCCTGCCGCTGGCATGAGGAATGGGGTATGAAACATCGCATCCTGGTGGTGGACGACGACGAATTGGTGCGGTCAGGTTTGGCCTCCGACCTGGCGCGCGACGGCTTTCTGGTCACGGAGGCCCCGGGCGGCGAAGCCGCGCTGGCCGCAATGCAGAAGGAACCCGCCGATCTCGTCATTTGCGATCTTGTCCTGGGCGATCTCGACGGCATTGACGTACTGCGCCGCATCAAAGCCAAGTGGCCCGAAACGGCCGTGGTGATGATTACCGGTCATGCGAGCATTCGGAATGCCCTCGATGCGCTTCGCAGCGGGGCGAGCGACTATATCGCCAAGCCCGCCGACCCGGAGGAGGTGGTGCATCGGTTGCGAACGGTACTCGACGCGGAACATTTGCGCCGTTCGCTGGCGGCCGAGCGAGCGCGCGCAGAGGCGCGACGCCGCGAAATGCAGAATATGCTGATTCGAAACGAACGCATGGCTTCGCTAGGCACCCTTGCATCCGGCGCGGCCGAGGATCTTCAGCGTCTGTTGCTGCCGATTCGGGAGCATGTCGCGGCGCTTCGCGAATCATTGCCGGAGGGACATGAGAGCCTGAAATTATTACAGGCCGTTGATGAGACGGTCGCGCGCGCCGCGGCGGTGCTGGCCGACCTAAAAGCAATCGGCACCGGGGCGACCTATGAGCAGAGCACGGTTTCGTGCAACCAATTGATCGAGCGCTATCTGAAATCCGATGAATTCCGCAAGCTTCACGAATCGCTTTCCAAGGTGAAGGTGGATTTGCGCCTTGACCCCGTTGTGCCCCCCATACGCGGTTCCGAAAAAGCGATGGAAAGTTGTTTCGCGCATCTGATCGAGCATGCGCTCGATAGCGTGGCGCGGGGCGGACTGGTCCAGATCGAAACCCGCGTCGAGCGCGTCGAGCATGCGGTCGGCCGCTATGGATCGGGCGCGCCTGGCGAGTATGTGGTGATCGCCGTGCGCGACACCGGCCCTGCGCTTTCCCCGGAGGATCTGGAGCGGCTGGTCGAGCCCTTCTATGTCCGCACGGCGCTGGGCCGCCGTTTCGTCAGCGGGCTCGGCATGACGCTCGTCCACCGCATCGTCACGGACCATGGCGGGTTCATGGATGCGCGCGTCGAACCGGGCAAGGGGAACACGAGCCTCATCTATCTTCCACTGACCGGCGCCGACGCCACGCTCGAGTTGAAGGCCGACTATACAGGCAGCGAACGGATACTCGTTGTCGACGACTACGAAGAGCATCGGCGCGCGGCTGGGGATATTCTGCGCGACCTCGGCTATCAGGTCGTCATGGCGTCGAACGGGCGGGAGGCCGTTCGCCTATTCGAGTCGGCCCTGCGCGAACATTCGAACGGCATCGACCTCGCGGTGATAGACCTGGTGCTGGGCGACGATTTCGATGGGGTGGAAACCTACAAACGGATGATCGAGTTGCGCCCCGGCCAACCCGCGGTGCTGGTGAGCGGATTCGCCGATATCGCGCGAATTGTCGAGGCGCGCAAGCTCGGCATCCGCCAGAGCGTGCAAAAACCGTACACCAAGGACACCCTCGGCGCGGCCGTCCGCTCGGCGCTGGACGGCTGACGCGCCGTCGTTTCAGATTTCACCCGATTCCCGAAGAGCGCGTCCGCGCGGTCGACAGGATCGGGGCGATCGGGTTATTCGCCGCCGTCGAGGAAGCCTTCCAGCTTCCGGATGCGGGTGGGGTGGCGCATTTTCCGAAGCGCCTTCGCCTCGATCTGACGGATGCGCTCACGGGTGACCTGGAACTTGCGTCCAACTTCCTCCAGCGTGCGCGAGTAGCCGTCGGCGAGCCCGAAGCGCAACGTCAGGACTTCCTGCTCGCGCTCGGTGAGCGTCTTCAGCACATCCTGCAGGCGGTCTTTCAGCAGGCTGAACGCCGTCATCTCCGAGGGATTCTCCGCGCTCTTGTCTTCAATGAAATCGCCGAAATGCGTGTCGTCGCTGTCGCCGACCGGGCTTTGCAGCGAAATGGGCTGCTGCGCCATTTTGAGCACCGCGCGCACGCGGTCTACCGGCAGGTTCATTTCTTCCGCGACTTCCTCGGGCGTGGGTTCGCGTCCGAGTTCCTGCACGAGCGCCTTCTGGATGCGCATCAGCTTGTTGATCGTCTCGATCATATGGACAGGGATGCGAATGGTCCGCGCCTGGTCGGCGATCGAGCGCGTGATGGCCTGACGAATCCACCAGGTGGCGTAGGTGGAGAACTTGTAGCCGCGGCGATACTCGAATTTTTCGACCGCCTTCATCAGGCCCATGTTGCCTTCCTGAATCAGGTCAAGGAAGGAAAGGCCTCGATTCGTGTACTTTTTCGCAATCGAGATCACGAGGCGAAGGTTGGCCTCGACCATCTCGGTCTTGGCGCGCAGCCCTTTGCGGAGCCATGTCTTCAGCTCCTTGTAATTTGTCTGGAACTCCTCCGCCGTCATCCGTTCTTCGAACTCGAATTGCTGGATTTTCTTTCGCACCTCGCGGATGAGGTCGGGCGCGTTCTTCGCCTTGGATGAGCTGTATCGCTTGAGTTCATCCAGTAGCGATTTCAAGACCATGTGTCGCTCGTCAGCGACAGTGACAAAATCTTCGATGGCCTTTTGCTTGAAGTAAAGCTGATCGAGCATGGTGGACAGCTTGTCGCGCGCCTGCTCGAAGGATCGGCGTTTGCGGTCGCGTTCCTGCTTCGTGCCCCCGGCCTTGTGCGTTTCCAGGAACTTCTTGCCGACCAGCTCATGCTGGCGCAACGTATCCTTTCGCAGCTTGACGAGCGCCTTCATGTAGCGCTCGCGACTGTCCACATGTTTGTCGCTGATGATCCGGTCGAACCGGTCCCGGCCCTCTTCGAGTCGCTGCACGACCGCGTAGTAGGCGCCCATCGCGAACCCGAAAATGCCGAACAGCTTGCGGGCGTTGATCTCCGCCTCCTCGATCCGCATTGAGATTTCGACTTCTTGTTCTCGCGTCAGGAGCGGAACCTGGCCCATCTGCTTCAAGTACATCCGAACCGGATCGTCGAGCACATCCACACGTTGGGCGGCGCGGGCCTTTTCCTCTTGGACGGCCTTGACCTTGACAGCCTCCTCGTCCGATTCGACCGCCTCGATATCCATGCCCTTGAGGAGAATCAGGATCGAGTCGAACTCCTCCGGACTGACGACCGTTTCCGGAATAACCTCGTTAATGTCGTCGTAGGTGACGAAGCCCTGTTCCTGGGCGATTTTGACCAACTCGCGAATCTTGGCCTGTCGCTCTTCGCGGTTGACCTGCACCCGCACATCCGTCCCGTCTGCGGCCAGTTTCGTGGACTGCGGGGGCGGTTCAGGCTGGGGTGAAGTTTTCTTGGCAGCGGACGAGGCTTTCTTCTTGGGGGCGAGGGATTTAGACATGCAGTATTCCGGGGGCTGGACAGAGTTAACCTAATATACCGAAAGGGCGGGAATATGGTTGATCGCTCAGGTCCCGTCAAGGCTCTACGCAAAAAATCCGCAGCCCACCTCAGGGTCTTTTCGTTGACCGGTGCAAAGGGTTGGCTGGAGGCGGGTTGATTTTTGGCAAGACCGATTGCGCGTTTTGTGCTGAGCAAGTTTGGGATGAACTCACTCACCAAAAGCACACGCCGACAGGAGCGGCGCCGCGTCGCGGAGACCGCTGTAACCAATCCGAACCTTCAGATTCGTGTCGTCACAGATCCGCAGGAGGTGGCTCGATTCGACCAGCTGCTGGAACGGGGCCATTACCTGGGCCCCTCGCGACCGGTGGGAGACTTTCTGCGGCAAGTGGCCGCGCTGGACGGGAACTGGGTGGCCCTGCAGGCGTGGGGTCCGGCCAGCTACCGGCTCAAAGATCGGGATGCGTGGATCGGCTGGCCCCCCCCGCGCAGCGGGCCGAGCGGCTGAAGCTGGTCGTTCAAAACCGGCGGTTTCTGTTGCTGGGGATATAGGGTCGCATCCGAACCGGGCGTCGCAGGTGCTGGGGGCCACCGTGCGGGTTCTGGCCAAACAATGGCACGCAGCGTTCGGATATGAACCGTTGCTGGCCGAGACGTTTACCGACATCGAACAGTTTGCCGGCACCTGCTACAAGGCCGCAGGCTGGATTCCGGTGGGTGTCGATAGCAAATAGAAGTGGCCGCTTTTCGTAGCAAGTGATCTGGCCGCTTTTTGTTTTTGTTTATTCCCTCCGGCCTCCTGGG
>CALGMT010000027.1 GCA_937958885.1 uncultured bacterium
TCCGCGCCCGTCCCCGTCTTCCATCGCGAGTTCGTCCTGCCCGCCCCGCCGAAAAGCGCGACACTTTTCATTACGGCGCTCGGCCTTTTCGAGGCGGAAATCAACGGGCGGCCGGTGTGCGACCACGTCTTCGCGCCGGGATGGACGAATTATCACCAGCGCGTGCGGTATTTGCGGCTCGACGTCGCGCCGCTGCTCCAGGCCGGTCCGAATGCCCTTGGCGCGCTGCTCGGCGACGGCTGGTATTGCGGACATTTGGCCACGAATCTGCGGCAGAATTACGGCGAACAGCCACGGCTGCTCGCGCGCCTGGAATGGGAAACGGCCGACGGCGCGCGCGGCGCGGTCGCAACGGATGCCGCGTGGCGATGCGCGCAGGGGCCGATCCGCGAGGCCGATCTGCTGATGGGCGAGGCCTACGACGCGCGGCTCGAAATCGCCGGCTGGTCTCAGCCCGGCCTGAACACCTCGGATTGGCTGCCGGTTCGCGTCTGGACGCCGCCGCCGGACCTGGCGTTGAGTCTGCACGAAGACCCACCGGTGCGGCGCATCGAAACACTGCCGGGACGCGAGATCGCCCGCGCCGGCTGGGGCTTCTGGCGCCGCTACGATTTCGGCGTCAATCTCGCCGGCCGCGTGCGCCTTCGCGCGCGCGGCCCGCGCGGGGCGACGCTCGTTCTCCGCCACGCCGAGATGCTCAATCCGGACGGCTCGCTCTACACCGACAACCTCCGCGGGGCGCGCGCCACCGACAGCTACACGTTTCGCGGAGAAGGCGTGGAAACCTGGGAGCCACGTTTCACGTTCCACGGTTTCCGCTATGGCGAGGTCTCATCGCCGCTGCACAAGGGCATCGAAATCGAGTCGGTCGAGGCCGTCGTGCTGCACAGCGACATGCCGCGCATCGGCGAGTTCTCCTGCTCGCACGAGCTGATCAACCGGCTCTACGCCAACATTGTCCGCGGCCAGCGCGGCAATTATCTCGAAGTGCCCACCGACTGTCCCCAGCGCGACGAACGGCTCGGCTGGACCGGCGATGCGCAGGCGTTCATCCGCACCGCGGCGTTCAATTACGACATTCGCGGCTTTTTCCGAAAATGGCTGCGCGATCTCCGCGAGGCGCAACACCCCAACGGCGCTGTGCCGGCGGTCATTCCCGATCCGCGCGCGTTCGGGTTGGAGGAGGACGGCGGCCCCGCCTGGGCCGACGCCGCGCTCATTTGCCCGTGGACGCTCTATTGGCAATACGGCGACACCGATTTCCTGGCCGACAACTACGACGCCATGCGCGCCTACATGGAGTATCTCGCGGCGCGCAAGGTGAAGGACTTCATTCGCGCCCATCCCGATACCGGCTGGGGCGGCTTCGGCGACTGGCTGGCGCTCGACGGCAGCGGGCGCGTAGATGGCGGCACGCCGAAAGACCTCATCGGCACGGCGTTTTACGCCAACAATGCGCGCATCCTCGCCGAAAGCGCCGAGATTCTGGGCCGGCGCGAGGAGGCCCGCGCCTGGCGCGAGCTGCGCGAGCGCATCGCCGCGGCGTTCCGCGAACGCTTCGTCACCCCGCAAGGCCTGCTCGTTTCCGGCACGCAGACCGCGCACGTGCTGGCGCTGCACTTCGACCTATTGCGGCCGGAGCATCGCGCCGCCGCCGCCCGACGCCTCGCGCAGATGATTCGCGAAAACGGAAACCGTCTCGGCACCGGATTTGTCGGCACGCCCTATCTGCTCCACGTGCTCGAGGCGGCCGGGGAACTCGATTTGGCCTATCGCCTGCTGGAACAGACGAAATGTCCCTCGTGGCTCTTTGCGGTCACGCTCGGCGCGACGACGATCTGGGAGCGGTGGGACGGCTGGACGCCGGAAAAGGGCTTCAACGACAAGGGCATGAACTCTTTCAACCACTACGCCTACGGCGCGGTGGGCGACTGGCTGGTCTCGACGGTCGCCGGCATCGTTCCCGACGCGCCCGGCTATGCGCGCATCCGGTTCAAGCCGCGTCCCGGCGGAAGCATCGCGCGCGCCTCGGCGCGGCTCGTCACGCCGCGCGGCCCCGCGTCCATCGCGTGGGAGAAAAGCGAGGGCGGCCTGAAGGTCGCGCTGGAAGCGCCGCCCGGGGCCGATGCGGTGTGGGACGGTCCCGTCGGATTCGCCCCAGGTCCGAGCGAGCCGCTGCCTCCCGGCCGCCACGAATTCGCGCTCGACGCCGGCTGATTAGGGCGGTTCGCGATTCGATTTTCCAAGGCTTGGAAAAAAATCCGCGAAATTTTCCAAGCCTTGGAAAAAACCCCAAAACGTTGCAGGCGAACAGCGATATGTCCGCGCGCTCGATATTTGCAAAATATTATTTTCCAGCCTGTTACAATTTTTAGACTGTATCACACTTCGCGAAGTGTGATACAGTCGTTCAGCCGACAGTCCGGCAAAGCCCATAGGGACGTTTCATAGGGACAGAGAACATCTTTTGAGAACATCTTCTTTTTCTCCCCGCCTCCCTCCACCCCCGCCTCTCCCTATGCCCAATATTCGGAACCGCCGCCGAAAAAATGGTTGACGGCAGGCTATCGTTCTTGAAATGGTATACGCGAACAATATCGAGGCAGGAATCGTTATGTTTTCTGTCACATTGTCGCCCAAATACCAGGTCGTTATACCGCTTCCGGTTCGACGCACGATGCGACTTCGTCCAGGGCAAAAGATGCAGGTCTTTGAATACGAGGGGCGTATCGAGTTGATACCCGATCGAGACGTTGCCGAGCTGCGAGGATTTCTAAAAGGGATTAATACCGATTTCGAGCGGGAGGAGGACAGGGTATGAACCTCGTGGATTCCTCCGCATGGCTGGAGTATTTCGCCGACGGTCCGAACGCGGAGCATTTTGCGCCGGTGGTGAACATACCGGATCAATTGGTCGTTCCTTCAGTCACGCTCTACGAAGTCTGCAAGGTGGTCCTGAGAGAGTCGGATGAGAATAACGCGCTTCAAGCCTGCGCCGCCATGCAGAAAGGGCATGTGATTGCTCTTGATGCAAAGCTGGCGATAGTCGCCGGCAAGTTGAGTCTGCTACATCAGTTGCCGATGGCTGACGCCGTGATTCTGGCAACGGCCCGCGACCAGGGCGCGATCCTGTGGACGCAGGACGCGCACTTCAAGGAGATCGCCGGGGTCCGATACTTTCCAAAGAAGTGAGCCAGCCAACCATGCCCCGCACAGTATGTCGCTACCGCGCCGAATAGGGCGCGCCCAACCCTTTTCCCGAATTTCAGGGATCGGCATCTGGGCGCGCGTTCGATCCCCGCTCAACGGGCGGCACGGCGGGCCCCCGCGCCCCGTGTTGCGCAATCGCGATGTGGCGGGTATGCTCTCCCGACGTTTTCACCCGTGGTGATTGGTGATGATTATGGCGAAGAGAAAAACAGCGGCGGCGGGCGATTTCAGCGTTCGGGATTTGAGTCTGGCCGAGTTCGGCCGCAAGGAAATGCAACTGGCCGAGCACGAAATGCCCGGCCTCATGGCCCTGCGGGAGAAGTTCGGCCGCGAAAAGCCGCTCCGGGGCGCGCGAATTTCCGGCTCACTCCACATGACCATCCAGACGGCGATGCTGATCGAGACGCTCCAAACCCTCGGCGCGCGCGTCCGCTGGGCGAGCTGCAACATCTTCTCCACCCAGGACCACGCCGCCGCCGCGCTCGCCGCCGCCGGCACGCCCGTCTTCGCCCACAAAGGCGAAACCCTCGAAGAATATTGGCAATTCACCGATCGCATCCTCGATTGGGACGGCGGCCAGGGACCCAATATGCTGCTCGACGACGGCGGCGACGCCACGCTCTTCGTCCACCTCGGCTATCAGGCCGAGGAAAACCCCGCCGCGCTCGATCGGAAGCCTTCGAGCGTCGAGGAGAAAGTCCTGCTGGCGCAAGTGCGCCGCTCCGTGGAACGCGATCCGAAGCGGTTCCATCGCATCGTGCCCGAAATCCGCGGCGTCAGCGAGGAAACCACCACCGGCGTCCACCGCCTCTACCAAATGCACGCGCGCGGCGAGCTGCTCTTCCCCGCGTTCAATGTCAACGACTCCGTCACGAAATCGAAGTTCGACAACCTCTACGGCTGTCGGCACTCGCTCGTGGACGGCATCATGCGCGCGACCGACGTGATGATCGCCGGCAAGGTCGCCGTGGTCGCCGGCTACGGCGATGTCGGCAAAGGCTCCTGCCAGTCGCTGCGCGGGCAGGGCGCGCGGGTGATTGTCACCGAAATTGACCCCATTTGCGCCCTTCAGGCCGCGATGGAGGGCTACGAGGTGATGCCGATGGACGACGCCTGCGAGATCGGCGACATCTTCGTCACCGCGACCGGCTGTTGCGACGTGATCACCGAACGCCACATGCGGCGGATGAAGCATCAGGCGATCGTATGCAACATCGGCCACTTCGACAGCGAAATCCAGGTCGAGGCCCTGCGCAAGTATCGCTGGGAGGAGATCAAGCCGCAGGTGCACAAGATCACGTTCCCGAACGGACGCTGCATCCTGCTCTTGGCCGAGGGGCGGCTTGTCAACCTCGGCTGCGCGACCGGGCATCCCAGCTTTGTGATGTCGAACAGCTTCACGAACCAGGTGCTGGCGCAAATCGAGCTTTACACGAATCCCGGCAAATATCCGATCGGCGTGCACACCCTGCCGAAGAAACTCGACGAGGAAGTCGCGCGCCTGCACCTCGAACGCATCGGCGTCCGGCTCGACCGGCTCACGCCGAAGCAGGCGAAATATCTTGGCGTCGCGCCCGACGGGCCGTTCAAGCCGTACCATTACCGGTATTGATCGTGAGCGCCCGCCGCCCCCCGCGCGATTTCGAGCTGATCCTCGCGAGCGCCTCGCCGCGCCGCCGCGAGCTGCTCGCCGCGCTGGGGATTCCGTTCCGCGTCGTCGTCCCCGATATTGACGAAACGCCCGCCCCCCGCGAGACCCCGGAGGCCTACGCCCGCCGCGCCGCCGCCGAAAAAGCGGCGGCGGCGGCCGCGCGGCTGCCCGCGCGCGCGGTGGGCGCGCCGCCCCGCATCGTCATCGGCTGCGACACCGACGTGGCGCTCGGCCGCCGCATCTTCGGCAAACCGCGCGACACCGCCGAGGCGCGCCGCATGTTGCGCGCGCTGAGCGGACGCCGCCACCGCGTCATTTCCGGGCTGTGCGTGTTGCGCGAGCGACGCAACGGCGCTTGGCGCGAGAAGACGATCGCCGTCGCGACCGAGGTTGAGTTCCGACGCCTCTCCGCGGCGGAAATCGAGGCCTATGTCGCGACCGGCGACCCGATGGACAAGGCCGGCGCGTATGCGATTCAGGGCGGGGCCGCCGGCATGGTCCGCGGCATTCGGGGATCCTACACGAACGTCGTCGGCCTCCCGCTGGCGGAGCTGGCGGAATTGTTGAAACGCATTCGATAAAGGCAAACACCATGATACAGCACACCGTTTTCTTCGATTTGAAACCCGATTTGACGGAAGCTGAGCGCGCCGATTTCGAACGCGGCTTGCGGTCGCTCGCCGACATTCCCGCGCTGCGGCGGATCGAGATCGGACGCCCCGCGCCGCTGCCGAAGCGCCCGGTCTCCGACTCCGCCTTCACCTACGCGCTGTACACCTGGTTCGCGAGCGCGGCCGACCACGACGCCTACCAGGTTCATCCGCTCCATCGCGCGTTTCTCGAGCGGCACTCCAGTCGCTGGACGCGCGTGCGGGTGTTCGACACGGAACTCGCGGAGGCGGCGCCCGCGGTAACGCAGGTTCGCGGTCTGCATCATATTTCGCTGCGCAGCGCGCAATTCGATCGCTCCGTTGCGCTTTATCGCGACACGCTCGGCTTACGGGAAAAGCTGCAATGGAACATGAACGGCCGACGCGCCGTCATGCTCGACGCCGGCAATGGCGGCATCGTCGAGATTTTCGAGCGCGACCCCGCGCCGGCGGGCGAAGGCGTTTTGCTCCACTTCGCGCTCAAGGTCGCCTCGACGGACGCCGCGGCGGCGGCGGCGCGCGCGGCGGGCTGCGCGATCACCGTCGAGCCGAAGTCGGTGACGATTCAGGACAGCGAGGGTCGCGGCGCCTATCCCATTCGCATCGCCTTTTTCCAAGGTCCGGACGGCGAGTCCGTGGAGCTCTTCGAGGAAGTCGGCTGAAAAAAACGGGGCGACACCGAATTGAAAGAATGAACCCGGCGCTTCTCCCGCAAACTGGCGCTAAAGGGACCTTTGCGGGGCTATCACCGACTTCGGGTCGCCTCGTTCCGCATCGCTTTCGTCTACAACACGGATCCGCGCGGAAACCGCCGGATTCGATGCTTGTTCGCCGAACACCAGGGCGCCGTCTACGATATCTTCCAGGCGCGGCTGAAGGCCCGATTGCCGCGGGAATGAATATTAACGGCGGCCCCGACGATTTCAAAATGCTGATCTCAGAGAGCGATCGACAAGACGTACATAATATTAAATAGTGTACGTCATGAACACGAAGCTGACGTTGAGAATGGATGATCTGCTCGTGCGGGAAGCCAAGACGCAAGCCGCGCGGCGAGGCAAGTCGGTCTCGCGGATGTTCGGTGAGTTCGTGGCGGGGCTCGCAACAAGCCGGCGACCACCGGACGCGCCCCCGATAACGGGTTCGCTCGTGGGGATCATGAGAGGCCATCGGGTGTCGGAAGAAGACTACAAGAAGCATCTCAGGGAAAAGCACTTGTGAGGGTTCTCGTCGATACGAATGTCGTTCTCGACGTGCTTCTTGGCCGACCGCCCTTTGCCGGCGCCGCCACGCAGGTATTCGCCTTGATCGAGGAATCCAGGATTGAAGGCTTCCTCTGCGCAACAACCGTCACCACGATTGATTATCTGCTCGGTCAGGCCCTCCCCCCGGAAAAGGCCCGTGGGACGCTTCAAAAACTTCTCGGTTTGTTCAATATTGCGCCCGTGAATCGTCCGGTGCTCGAACAAGCCCTGCGGAGTGGTATCTCCAATTTCGAGGATGCGGTCCTCGAGCAGGCAGGACGGTTGGTCGGGGTGGATGTCATCACGACACGAAACCTCAAAGACTTCGAAAAATCCAGCGTCACGGTCCTCGATCCGGTCGAGTTGATTTCAACCGTCAAGATAATGGAATCCGCGAAAAAGGCCACGAACGGCGCCGAGGAATAGCGCGCGACGCTCGTCCGTCCTCGCGCGTCATCTTTCCCGAAGGAAAATTTGGGGACAGAGAAACAGAGAATACGAAGTTTGTCCACCGCGGAGACGCGGAGAACGCAGAGGTCGGAGGTCGGAGGTCCGAGGTCCGAGGTCTGAGGTCCGATATTCGAGGTCCGAAATCGGCGCTGTAGCTCCGGCGCTCTGCCGCCGGAGAGGTCGGTGGTCAGTAAGTGCCAAAGGGACAG